>JACOWB010000008.1 GCA_016177025.1 Candidatus Aenigmatarchaeota archaeon | reverse complement strand
TTGTAGCCCCCTCATAAGGAATGACTTCTAATTCCTTTCCATTGGCAAAATCTTCCAGCGTAACGAGTCTAACACCTTTAAGTGTATTTTCAAAAACCATCTTCTTCCCGTCTACATCCCCTGCAAACAACCCGTAGTGCCAATATATTTTTCTCTTGGTTCTGATGCCGTCTCCAGGAAGTATCTCTTTCATAACAGTTTAAACCCGGCAATCTATAAAAAGGTTTTGATTTTTTTCTTTCCCACAAGAGCCCTTAGCAGTTCCTTGCCTATATCCGATTCCTTTGTTATCTTGATGCTCCCTTTCTTCCCGATAGTCGCGGAAAACAAAAACTGGTCTTCGATGAACATGCTTGTAGCTTTGCCAATCAGATTCCTGTTGAAGATAAACTCGAAGCCATTTCCCTTTTCAAACAATTCAAACTGTATTTCATTTCCCACCATACCAGTCCTAGGTTCAACTTCTATGCGTATGCCCAGTCTTTCTTCCAAAGACTTTATTGTCGCGCCTTCTTTGCCAATCAATCTCGCAATAACTTCATTGTCAACTCTTACCACAGCTTGGTTATCAGAAACTAGTTCAACCTCGACATCAGGATCGAATTTTCTAATCTCTTGTACGATTCTCTCGCTAGCCAATCTCTTTAATGGCGATATAGTGCCACCTTCTTTAACAGGAATAATGACATTCTCCTCACCGAATGTGTAAATCTCGTATTCAAGGTTTCCAGTTTCAAAATCTTTCACCTCAACCAGAGGCCTGGCCAAATCAGCCTCGACCATTCCTGTAGGAACCTTTACAGTCAAATTCAAATCATAAACCTTTTTAATCTCACCGTCCTTGACAAATATCACAGTATCAAGTATATGCGGAATAACACCAAGTTCGATTCTTCCAATAAATCTTTGGATAGCATTGATAGCTTCGCTTGCATGCACGACACCTATCATCCCTACCCCAGCTAATCTCAAATCAGAGAATATTTCAAAATCTCTGGTCTTTCTTACTTCATCGAATGCAGAGTAATCCGGCCTTACTAAAAGCAGTATATCCGCAGTCTTCTCAAAATCACCTTCCAATGGCGCGTATTGTGTTACCTCAGGAGGAACTTGCAAATCCCGCGGAGATTCCAATGTTTTTATTATTTTTCCCTGTTTTTGATAAAATTCAACCAAACTTGCACATAACGTTGATTTTCCAGAACCAGGAGGGCCAGCAATTATGATTCCTTCCGCCCTTTCTTTCAATCTTTTCATCAATTTCTCAGAAAGCTTATAGTCATCTAAGGTAAGTTTCACAACAGGTCTAACAATAGTTACTTCCAATCCATCAGAAAACGGCGGTCTTGCAATCGCTATTCTATACCTTCCCAACTGGATCACCGTCGCCCCGGTACGGACAATCTCAACAGAACCCTCTTCACTGATTCTTGCAGCCTCTGATATCTCGCGAATAATATCTTCAATGGTTCCTCGTGATAATGGTTCATCATTCAGTTTCATCAATTCAAATTTTCCAGGTTTGCCTTTTTTGGCCATTGGCGGAACATCTTCCTTCAAGTGTAATGATAAAGTATCTGGAGTGAAATAATTTTCAAATCTTAATCCTTCTGTCTTGGTTTCGGCAGGAATATGGTTAACTTTCACACCTTCGGCTTCACCAACCAATGCTTGCACATAGTCGGCAGTGTACAATGTTCCGCTTTCAGTTTTCGCCACGTCTCTAATCAGTGCATCCATCCTTCCGGATTTTGCAAGCCTGATATCGTCCATGGTGGGTCTATCACCTGTGAAGCGCATTTTTATTTTTTTCTTCCCGCAGATTTCTCGCAATAATTTTAATTCACCCAATCCCGCAAACCCCGGCTCCCTTCCTTTCGATGCTTGTGCCTGCAGTTCATCAAGAACGGCATAAGGAATAATGAGCTCTACGTTAGTCAGTTCCTCGGTCTTTATCATCTCTGATATTTTTCCATCCACAATTATGCTAGTGTCGAGAATTATTTTCTCCAATTTTTCAACCATACAAATCAATTATAGAATTATTTTAATAAAGAAATAATCTTCTTTAACGCTAACTCCCTCTGTTTACCTGTTTTCATATCCTTTAATTTAAACTTTTTCTTTTTTAGTTCTTCTCTGCCTATTATTAGAACATAAGGAATCTGTGCATTACTTGCATATTCCAATTGCTTACCAAAGTTCCTTTCCATTAAATCCATTTGTGTGTTTATATTGTTTTTCCTAAGTTCCTGTGCAATCAGTATGACATCTTTGATTGTTGAGTTGTCTACATTTGCAACAAAAACTTTCGTATTGCTTTTCTCGGTTTCGAACATCTTATTTTCTTTCATAACTTCCAGAATTCTATCCAATCCCAATGAAATCCCAGTTGCAGGCAAGTCTTGGCCACCGACAGTTTCAATGAGGTCATCATACCTTCCGCCCCCTCCACAGCTAACTTTTGCGCCAAGATTAACCTCGAAAACTACAGACGTGTAATACTCTAGACCGCGTACCAATGAAATATCAAATTTAACTCTTTTAGCAATTCCGAATTTTCTTGCCAAACCAAAAAGCTCTTCTAATTCTTTTTTCCCTTCATTGTCAGGTAGACTTTCGATGCTTTTAATTTTAAGAACCACTAAGATTTTCTCGGGTTCTATATTTTTAGCTCTGAGTTCAGATTCTACACCTTCTAGACCTATTTTATCCAGCTTATCAATGGTTCTGAAAACTTCGATTAATTTGTCCCTTTCAACAAATTTTTCAAATTCTTTTTGAAGCAGTTTTCTGTTATTGACTCTTATATAATAGTCTTTGAACCCTAGTTTTTCCAGAATCTCGCAAACCGCAGTTAAACATTCCACATCCGATAGCAATGATGTGCTTCCGACTATGTCTATATCCGATTGGAAGAACTCGCGCCATCTTAGATTGGCCGGATTGTCATATCTCCACACTTTTTCTATTTGATATCTCTTGAACGGTTTTGGCAATGATGTGGAAGAAACAACCCTTGCCAAAGGCATGGTCAAATCAAACCTCAATCCCAATTCCCGATCAGACTTGTCCTTGAAATAATATATCTCATCTTTGACAGCCTCCCCCAAACCACCTTTTGCCGACAATAAGTCAAAGCTTTCGAATGCAGGGGTGACTAAAGGTCCAAACCCGTATTTCTCAAAAACACCCCTACAAACATCTATTATCTTCTGCAACTTGCTTGCACCTTCAGGTAACAGGTCTCTTGTGCCTTTTGGAGGTTGGAGTTTCATATTAGATATCTTTGCTTTATTTTTAGAAATAGGACTAGTTAAATCACGTTCACTCGATGTGAAGTAAACCGCCGTTCACTTTAATCACAATACCTTACAGTAGTTTTTAGGTTTAAATAGGCTATTCTCGTTTCTCTCAACCATTAAACTGTTCGCTTTCTAAAAACCAAATACGCACTTACAACAGCAATTAGAAGTATCAGTGAAATAAATGATGAAGAGCCAAGAACAAAATAGCCAGTCATGCCTCCACCAGCTGTACTTGATAAAGGCACATTAGAGTCATTTGAATTAATGCCAGTATACAATCCACTTATAAAATAAAAATTCACGACATTCAGCATGATAGACAGCACGATTAGAAACTTCCAGAATCCAAACACATCCCCAATCTTTCTAGTTTTCTTCATTAAGATGCCTCTACTATGTCGCCGGCAGTTAAATCAACTCTTTTCTTTTCACTCTGTCGTAAAACAACACCTTCATATCTTTCTCTCAGTCTGATATCAAGAGAATCTTCAATCCTTTTTACCATTTCTTCATTAGGCTCGAATTCTTGATCTTCCAACCGTTTTACAACAGATTCTTTCTCATTAATTCTTTTTGCGAAATCGTAACGTGTCAACCCTTTACTCTCCCTTACTTTGGAAATCAACCTTCCATATTCTGGTATTAGAATCAGGTCCAAATTAGCAAGTTCAGAAATCTTAATAGTTTTTTTGATTGGCGTGTAAGCAAGTTGAGGTCCGCTAACCTTAGTGCCGAACTTGGAGCATCTCTCGCAAACGTCAATAACAGCGCCTTCTATCTTAGCAGGACTCAATCTTGGAAATTCTTTACCGCAACAGTTGCATTCTGAAATAGCATCATCTCTATATTTTCCATTTATTTCTACTGAATCTTTATAAACCTTGCTTTATAAAAGCACCACATGAGTGGTTTACGGATTGCTGCGTAAGTTATTTACCTTGCTACTCCTAATTCTAAAAATCGGGCTTGTGATGAGATGGTGAAAGAAGTTAAAGGGCAATATAATCCAAGGGAACTTGAACACAGAATCAGAGAGTACTGGGAGTCAAGCAAAATACCGCAAAAGTTGTCAAAGTTTGATGCTAAAAAGAAAAAATTCTATCTATTGGACGGACCGCCTTATGCAAATGCCGATGCGCATGTCGGTCATGTCAAGACAACCGCATTGAAGGATATCTGGAGCAAGTTCAAGCTTCTGCAGGGATTTAGCTCGTGGTTCCAGCCAGGCTTTGACATGCACGGATTACCGATAGAGAACATGGTAGAGAAAAATCTCGGTATAAAATCCAAGCAAGACATCGAAATGATGGGTGTAGGAAAATTCATCGAAGCTTGCAGGAAATTTGCAACGGGCAATGAAGAAAAATGGTTGGAACTGTACAGGCAATTAGGCGCGTGGCGTGGATATATAGAACCGTACATAACATTCAAAAATTACTACATCGAATCTGGCTGGTGGACTGTTAAGCAGCTGTTTGAAAAAGGTATGCTTGTAACAGGTGAAAAATCAATTTACTGGTGTCCGCATTGTGAAACAGCACTGTCAGGATATGAGGTGAGCGACAGCTATGCCGATGTTAAAGACCCTTCTATTTATGTCAAGTTTCCGGTTGTCGGAAAAGATAACGAATACATAGTAGTGTGGACAACTACACCATGGACACTAATCTCGAATGTCGCAATCGCTGTTCATCCAGATGAATATTATTTGAGAGTAAAAGTTGGCAACGAAGTTTTGATAATAGCTGAAAAACGTGCGGAAGTTGTGTTAAAAGAATTATTGAACTTGAAATACGAGATTGTTGAAAAGATTTTAGGTAAAGAACTGGAAGGAATAAAATACAAACCTCTTTTTGATGTGCCGGTTCAAAAAAATCTGGAAAACAATTCAAATGCACGCAGAATAATCCTGTCGATTCCTGTATTGACGAAAAAATCCTACAAGCACAGGCTAGTTGAAGGCAAGGAAACAAAAGAGGGAGCAGCAAAAGAATTTGTGACTATGGAAGAAGGTTCAGGAGCAGTTCATACAGCGCCTGGGCACGGTCCGGAAGATCATCTCATGGGATTGAATTACAATTTACCGATAGTTTCACCTTTGGACGAACAGGGAAGATACACAGAAGATGCAGGGGAATTCAAAGGAATTTTTGTCAAAGACGCCGACAAGATGATAGCAGAAAAATTGGGAAAAAAAAATCTTCTATTGCATTTCGGTTGGGTTGTCCATTCTTATCCCTTATGTTGGAGATGCAAATCCTCATTGGTATTCCGGGTAAGCAAACAATGGTTCTTCAAAGTCGATAAGATAAAAGGAAAAATGATAAAGGAAAACCAAAAGGTTAGGTGGTTTCCAGATTTCGGAAAGGAAAGATTTCACAACTGGCTCGAGGATGCTGTGGACTGGTGTATATCCCAGCAGAGATACTGGGGTATTCCTTTGCCTGTCTGGATATGCGACAAATGTGGCGACTATGATGTTATCGGCAGTTTAGAAGAGCTGCAAAAGCGTTCGATAAACAGATTACCAAAAGATATAGACCTTCACAAACATGTAGTAGACAAGATTGGAATAAAATGCCGTAATTGTAAGAGTGTGATGAATCGCGTTCCGGATACTATGAATGTTTGGTTCGATTCTGGAATTGCACCATGGGCTTCCTTGGGATATCCTTATCAAAATAAAGAACTGTTTGAAAAATTATGGCCTGTTGATTTGATAGACGAAAGCCAGGACCAAATTCGCGGATGGTTTTATTCGCTGATGTTCTGCGGTATGGCCGCTTTCAACTCTTCTCCATACAAAGCAGTCGCATTGAACGGGTGGGTTACAGACGAAAAGGGCGAAAAAATGAGCAAGTCCCTAGGTAATGTTGTATGGGCAACAGATGCATTGGAAAAATTAGGTTCCGATATACTCCGTCTCTATTATTGTTGGGAAGTTCCACCATGGGAAGTCCAAAACTTCAGCTTCAAAACAGCCGATGAAATAAGAAAAGCATTGAATATTTTATGGAATTCCTATTCATTCTTCACAACATACATAACAAAAGATTTCAAACCATCACTGAAAAATTTGAAGATTGAAGACAAATGGCTTTTATCAAAACTTAATTCCCTAATACAAAATGTAACAGAACATTTAGAAAATTTTGAGTTTCATGATGCAGGAAGAAAAATCGTGAACTTCGTCGTCGATGACTTGAGCAGATTCTATATCAAACTCGTCCGTGATAGAGTATGGGTCACTGAAACCGGTTCTGACAAGTCATCTGCATTATCAGTTTTATACGAAACATTGTTGACCGTGGCGAAATTATTGTCACCAATTACACCTTTCTTGTCAGAGGAAATCTATCAAAATCTAGATGGTGGCCATAAATCAGTATTCATGATAGATTGGCCTAAAGCTCAAAAAGCATTTATTGACGAAAATCTCGAAAGCCAAATGGAAATAGCAAAAGAAATAATTGAGGCAAGCCTAGCCGCAAGACAATTGGCTGGAATAAAACTAAGATGGCCTATCTCCGAAGTACTCGTTCAAACCGATGATACGAATGTTGTAAAAACCATCGACAAACTTGATAGTATTCTGTTGTTCATCTGCAATGCCAAATCCGTCGGCGTTACAAAAGAAGCATTGGATGATGAATTTTCTGAAGTTCAATTTAAACACGGTAAAGTTTACGTGAATAAGACATTAGACAAGCCTCTGCTAGAAGAGGCACTCATCAAGGAACTGACCAGAGAAGTTCAGAATATGAGGAAACAAAATAAATTTAATGTCAAGGAAACAATCTCACTCTTTGTCAAATCCGACAAATCTACTGAACAAACATTAGCTGGATATTTAGACGCAATAAAGAAAGAAGTTGGCGCAATAAAAATATCCGTAGGGGAAGCGAAAGGAAAATACAAAGGCAAATTAACCTTTGACAACAAGATTATAGAAATAAGCTTTGATAGAGTCTGATAGGATGGTATTATCTAAGAATTTTTTATTGATTCTTAGCTTGTTCACTTCTATAGTCGGATTAATCTTAATTTATTTCGCTTCTGTAAACATAGAACCTCAAAAGATAGAAATTAGTGATATTACTGCAGACTTGGAGGGTAGGAGAATAGTTACTACAGGCTATTTAGTAGAGAAAAGAAAACATGAGGACGGTCACTTATTTCTTACAATCTCCGATAGCAAAACAAAAATACAAGTTCCGTTGTTTTCAGACTATATGAAAAGTTTGAATGAGATAGGCATTACAGAAGAGGATTTTCAATTAAACGACAAAATTTCTGTCAAAGGAGTTATAGAAAACTATAAAGGCAGATTGCAAATTATGCCGAAAAGTTTAGACGATGTAAAAATTTTAGGGTGATAAATGCTTTTAGAAATTTTCTTGTTTAGTTTGTTTGGAATTGTTCTAGGTGTTATTCTAGGATTATTACCAGGGCTACATCTAAATAACATTTTACCTTTATTTGCATCACTCGTGTTTCTAATTCCAAATCCACACTATCTAACTGTTTTGATAGTATCAACTGCAATAGCACAAGTTTTCACTAGTTTTATTCCCTCTATATTTCTTGGTAGTCCTGATGGTGATAGCAACGCGTTGTCAATTTTACCTGGACACAGGCTTCTGCTAGAAGGCAGAGGATACGAAGCGATCCGACTAACAGTTATTGGAGGATTTATCTCGCTAATAATAAGTATAATCTTCATTTTATTTTTCGGCAATTATTTTGCTTTACTTTACAACATTATACGGCCTTACATAGCATACCCACTTTTAGCCGTAGTATTTTTCATGGTTCTTTCAGAGAAGCATATTAAGAAAATACTGTTCGCAACTTTGATTGTAGTCCTCTCGGGTATTTTAGGTATGCTAGTTCTCAACTCTTCAATAGTTCCGCAACAGAATGCACTATTTCCCACATTTGCAGGTTTATTTGCAATAAGCATATTAATAACTTCAATAGCAGAAAATTCGAAAATACCAAAGCAACAGATAGATACGGAATTGAAAACCTCCAAAGTAAACATATCCAAGGCGATAGTTCTCGGTGTCATCGCAGGTGTTTTGGTAGGGCTGTTGCCAGCTGTTGGAGTATCTCAAGCAGCTACTTTCATGCAGTATATCGGTGGTTTAGGCGAAGCAAGAACATTTCTTGTCACGCTTTCGGGTATCAATACCGCTAACGAGGTCGTATCGCTTAACTCCCTTTATTTGATTGACAATCCACGCTCAGGTGCGTCTGTTGCTATAGAAAGAATATTGCCTGAAATAAGTTTTTATGATGTCCTACTTTTCCTAGGTGTGATATTTTTTGCAGCTGGGATTGTTGTGCCTATAACTCTCTATTTAGGCAGGACGATACCGCGTTTTTTGGTCAAGATTAACTATACCATCCTGTCATTATCTGTACTAAGTTTTCTGGTTCTTATGATAACAGTTATGACTGGCATTTATGGTTTATTGATAGGAATAACAGCGACTGGAATAGGTTTGTTGTGCACATATGTAGGAGTTAGACGAAGCAACTGCATGGGAATATTGTTATTGCCTAGTATCAGTTTTTTCCTAGGATTTAACCCATTAATTTTAACTTTACTAAACATCTAAATGAATATTATGAATAAAAGCATAGATTCAAAAAAATTGAAAGAACTTTACATAGAATTTTTCAAACAGAAGAACCACGCGGTTATTCCTAATGCTCCACTTATTCCTGAGGAAGATCCTACAGTTCTTTTCACAACGGCTGGCATGCACCCGCTTGTAAGGTATATCCTAGGCCAGCCCCACCCACGCGGAAAGAAATTGACAAATGTTCAGAAGTGCCTGCGCACAGATGATATAGACGAAGTCGGCGACAATTCTCACTTGACATTTTTCGAGATGCTGGGAAACTGGTCGCTGGGAGATTATTGGAAGGAGGATGCAATCAAATGGAGTTGGGAGTTTTTGACAGACAAGAAGTGGCTCGGCATCGATAAAAGAAAACTGTACATATCTGTTTTTGCTGGCGATAAGGATGCACCGAGAGATGAAGAGAGCGCCAGAATCTGGCAGAGTTTAGGAGTACCTAAGGAAAGAATCTTCTATTTCCCGAAGAAAGACAACTGGTGGGGTCCTGCCGGTGCTACCGGTCCATGCGGTTCTGACACAGAAATGTTCTATGATGCTGGCAAGAAGCCACATGGCAAAGACTGCAAGCCAGGCGATTCATGCGGAAAATATTTTGAAATATGGAATGATGTGTTTATGCAATACAATAAAACCGCTGAAGGCAAGTATGAGATGCTGAAACAAAAAAACGTCGACACAGGGATGGGAGTTGAAAGGACTGTCGCAGCATTGCAGAATAAGAAAAGTGTCTACGAGATAGAAACTTTCCAGCCGATTGTTCAGAAGATAAAGGAAATTGCAAAAATAAAATCACCTGATGAAAAACAAGAAAAATCTATACGAATTATAGCGGACCATATAAGGGCTTCTACATTTGTTCTATCAGAAGAAATTACTCCCAGTAATGTCGATAGAGGGTATATTCTGCGGAGATTGATAAGAAGAGCCGTAAGACACGGGAAACTGATTGGGATAGAAAGGGAATTTCTTAGTGACTTGGTAAAGTTAGTGATAGATATCTACAAGAAAGATTATCCACAGTTGGAAAAAAATAAAGAGTTCATTCTGACAGAATTGAAGAACGAAGAAGCGAAATTCAGGAATACCCTTGAGCGGGGCTTGAAGAAATTTGAAGAAATTGCTAGGCAAGTCAAGAGGATTGATGGTAAGAATGCATTTCTACTGTTCCAAAGCTTCGGTTTCCCGATAGAGATGACAAAAGAACTCGGGAAAGAGATGAATACAGAAATTGATGAAGAGGGATTCCAGAAAGAATTTGAAAAGCATCAACAGATTTCCAGAGTCGGAGCTGAAAAAAAGTTTAAAGGCGGGTTGAGTGACGCATCAGAACAATCGACAAAACTCCACACAGCAACGCATCTGTTGAACGAGGCTATACGCAAGGTTTTGAAAAGAAGGGACGTTGTGCAGAAAGGATCTAATATAACACCGGAAAGACTGCGTTTTGATTTTAATCTTGACAGAAAATTAACCGAGGACGAGGTAAGAAAGATAGAGGAGCTTGTCAACGAGCAAATTAAGAAAGGTCTTTTGGTAGTCAGGGAAGAAATGACATTCAAGGAAGCAAAAGGAAGGGGAGCGCAAGCAATGTTTGAGCAGAAATATGAGGAAAAAGTTTCTGTCTATTCCATCGGCGATTTCTCTATCGAAGTATGCGGTGGGCCGCATGTGAGAAATACAAAAGAGGTTGGTAAATTTAAAATTGTCAAGGAAGAAGGTATCGCTGCAGGTATAAGGAGAATAAAAGCGATAATAGAATAATTGAGAGAATATGAAAAAATGCCCTTTCTGCAACAAAAACAATCTGAAGAAGCACGAAATAATTTACGAAGATATCAATAATTTGGCATTCTTCTCTAGTCAGCCTGTTACTCTGGGGCACACTCTGATTATTCCCAAACGGCATGTAAAATCTGTGTTGGCGCTCACTGACAAGGAAACTGACAAATTGTTTGAACTCGTGAAAAAAATCGCAAAAACGGTTCACAAAGTTCTGAAACCGGCCGGATTAGATATAGGCACTAATTACGGAAGAATAGCTGGACAGAGTGTTGATCATCTGCATGTTCATGTAATTCCCCGATATAAAGGGGACTTTACTTTCTTGCAGATAGTTGGTAAAAGTTTGTCGCCTTATTCGAATATTTTGAAAAATGAAGAGTCTAAGATAGCCGAGAAGTTGAGAGGTGCTTTATGAATGATTTCTAGATAACCTTAATTGACTTTTTATAGTTGTCTATGTATCAAAGATTTAATAATATTTAATGGTGGGTAGTAATGTTCTCAGTTAACCGTACAGTAAAAGGTCCGAATGAATTAAGAAGACTGAATAGAAGTTCTGATTTGCGTTCTATAGAGCCGATGATCTTCAGAGATCCAGAATGGGATTTCATGAGACCTTCTGAAAGAGATGAATTATTAGGCATTGTGTACTCCCTCCTAGTCAAAAGAGCTAAGGAAAAAATTCCATTCTACGCCGAATTATATAAAGGAGTAGACGTCTCTAGATTAGCTAGTATGGAAGATATCATGAACCTTCCGGTTTTAAGAAAAGAGTCAACACTGCATTCTAATGGATTAAGAGAGGCGATTAGGGAATCCAAAGAAGTTCTAAAGCCGGTTGATGTTAAGGGTACCTCTGTATGGACCACTACGGGATCCACTGGTATGACTCAAATACCTGTCCATTATGCTGAGCCTTGGGATTTTGATATCGAAAATTATGCTGTGGCCAGAATATGGGATTCGTTGGGAATATCCCCAGAAGATAATGTATATGACTGTTATAATCCTGCTCATCCCGGTGGTTTTATGTTCCCAGGAGTTTGTAGAATAGTCGGGGCTTCCCACCGATTCAAACCTCCAGAGTTTTCAGTTGAGGATACGGCAAGAGAGCTACGTGAATGGTATAATGGAAGATCGCCATTTACAGTCTTGTTGGCAGTTCCGTCCTCTACAGGGGACCCATTAGGCAGAAAAGGAACCAATCTTAAAACATTGTTGGACGAGTCTATGGATGTTTTCGGAGGACATGGAATAAATAAATTGTTTTTAATAGGATCTGGAATAACATCCGAGCTAATCGAACGAATAGAAGGAGAACTGCACGGAATCAAAGGTTCTGGTGGATACGGGACAGCGGAGCACAGACCTTTAGCATATTCGCCTGTTAATGGGGATGCTGGGAGAGTGTGTAAATATAATCAACAGCATCTGACATTTGGACCGCACTACGTATTTCTCGGAAGAGACCAAGGTGATAGAGTAGCACCAATATTTACTCCTGGTGAGGAGGGTGAGGTTTACACTATTGGATTAAGATACGGGACACCTCTTATTCTGTACAAAACGGGAGATATGGCAACTATAATAACAGACAACTGCTCTTGTGGAAGAACTACGCCCGTTATCGGTAATATAAGAAGATTAGATCCAGAAGAAATCGCAGGGGTTGGTTGCAGATATGACTAGTCCAAGCATAGCAGTACAAAATTATATAGGCGGAAGGAGATCAGACACAGAATCAAGATTTGTTATGACTAGCCCATTTAGCACTTATTCAGAACCATACAGATTTTCAGTTGAGCTACCAAACTCCACAACAAGAGAAATAGAAAGTGCACTCGGCCATGGAAAAAATTATAGAAGAAGAAAAATAGACCCTTCGACTCTTTTAGATGTTATCAGTTCTGCAGGTGAGTCACTTCCGATAGAAGAAAGCGAGATTGCTTACGCGGTTAAATTAACCGGCTTGCCTACAAAAGTAGTTAGAGCAAACTTAATGGGGATAAGAGATTACATGAAACATTTTGGGAATATCATAAGACAAAGGTATACTGTAGGTGAGAATGGAGTGCAAAGACATCTGACAAACGGGTCAGTAGAATTAAGAGTTCCTATAGATGATAGCGTGGTGGGTTATTTGCCATTCGGCGATTTATTTCCGCCTATTTTTGTGATATCACATTCACTTATTTCTGGAAGAGATGTTCTGGTCAGACCTAGCTCGAGCATGGCTTATTTCTCGGTAAAACTTGCCGAACAGCTAACAGAAGTCGCAAGAAAGATGGGAGGTGATTTATCGGGAGGCATTAATACCGTAATATGGAAAAGTGATGACCAATCGAGGCAAACTAACTCCGAAATGATAAATCTAGAGACCACCCCAGAGTCAAGACTGGGATTTGGAAATTCAGCCACACTAAAGGCGCTCGGTGTCGGTATAGCTTATGATAGAGGTAGCTGCAAAGCAATTGTAGATGAGGGTGCAGATATAAAACAATCGGCCAAATCCGTAGCAGACGGCGCACTAGAAAATCCATTAGCATGCGACGCTACAAGATTAGTATGGGTACACAGTAGCGTAGCAAGAGAATTTGAAGAAGCTTTGAAAGAAGAGTTTGCTAAAAGGAAAGTGGGTGATCCTTTAGAGCATGACACAGATATAGGTTTTGTCGACTTCAATGATTTGCAAAAAACACTGAATTTAGTTACCGATAATGCGAGATGGGGATCAGAAAAGCTTCTCTACCCCGAGGTAGATATACCAAAAATTAGAGTAGGGGAATATCAGGGTCTACCAATTATTTTACGGCTGTATAACTTGGAATCCCCCCTTGTTCGGGGAGATCGTAACGTCTACATGCTTCATGTGAGACACTTTGATAGTTTAGACAGAGCTGTTCAAGAGATTAGTTCACCTTGGTTGCCACACCCTCTCACAGTCTCATATTATGGTCCAGAAGACAAAAAAGGCAAGGAACATACCCTAGAGTTAGCTCGTAGACTTCCAGCTTCACATGTCAATGTAGGTAAGAACACAAGAGTACACGATTTGGCCTTGCCTCACCAAGGAAAGTATCCATTTGAAATATGGACAAACCCAATTTCTATAAGCTCTTAATTTTAAGCTCTTATTTATAATCGATGAGGAGACGTTTGGCGAGTATAGACAATTTTTTAATTGGTGAATTATTTAGAGATCCACCTCCAGGTGCTATTAATCTAGCTCTCGGACAACCAGATTTCGGGACTGCAGATTCTGTGAAAGCAAAAGGTGTTGAAGCTGTACAAGATAATCGTACAAAATATACACCATCCGAAGGTATACCAGAATTGAGAGAAGCTGTTGCAAGAACGTATGGCGGCTTGGGATTGCAATATACAAAAAACAATGTTATGATTTCTGTTGGCGCAACAGAAGCCATCATGGCATCTATCTTGGCTTTTGCCGGTACAGGCGACGAGGTTATTTTATCTGACCCCAGCTTTCCTTTATATAGAAACCAGATTTTAATAGCAGGTGCAACTCCTGTCTACACGCTTCTTAATATGGAAGACGATTTCAGAATGAAGCCTGAGAATGTAGAAAAATTGGTAACACCCAAAACAAGAATCATCATTCTCAATTCCCCACACAATCCCACAGGAAGTGTTGCGACAAAAGAAGATATAGAAGGAATAGCGGAGATTGCTAAAGCCAATGACATAGTTGTTGTCTCCGATGAAATATACAGAAGATTTGTTTATGATAATCATGTTCACCATTCAATCGGAAAATATTTAGATACAGCAATAGTGGTGGACGGTGTATCAAAGGAACATGACATGACAGGATGGAGAATAGGGTGGGCAGTTGCAAATCCTGATATATTAAGAGAAATGTTGAAAGTCCATCAAGCAATGGTCACATGCCCGCCTTCAATGAATCAGTATGCTGCATTAGAGGCTATTCAGAGGGGCAATGACAGATTACCACAGGTAATCGATGAGTATCAAAGAAGAAGAAACTTTCTGTTGGAAGGTTTGAGAGAAATGGGAGTACCATCCAGTACACCAAGAGGCGCGTTTTATGTATTTTCTAGAATAAACAAGTACGGATCATCCGAACAAGTTGCCAGTCTATTCAAGCAGAATGGAGTACTTGTCGCACCTGGGATTATCTTTGGTCCTGCCGGTGGGGACTACGTACGACTAACATATTCTACAGTTTCCATGGGAGAGCTATCCAATGCGTTGGATAGGATGAAAACGGCACTCAAATAGAGATATATTTATCAAACTGAATAATAAATATGAGAAATGTCTCTGCTGGCGTGGGAACAAGCCAACTAGACAATCCTTCTAAAGCCGCGGAAGAAGCCGTTAAAACAGCGATAAAAGAGATGCAAAAATCTGGAAATAAAACACCTACTTTTGGTGTAGTTTTCTGCTCTGCCAAAAAATATGCGCGAAACGAAAAATCTTTGAAAGAACTTGTTAAAAAAATAAATGATTTATTCAAGTGCAATTGGATAGGTTGCACAACTGCAGGCGAACTTTCTAATTATGGATTTTCTACAGGCAGTTGTGTAGCTTTGGCTGTGTCTTCCGATTATATTTCTACAGGAATAGGGGTCGGTGATAATGTCTCAAAGAATCCTAGATTGGCTGGAAAAGCATCGGCAAAAGAAGCCACCGAAAATCTGAGAAAAGCTTTACGCAAGGAGCAGAAATTTGTAAACCCTACATATGCTTTAACTATATTTCCCGGCACCACAAAGAAAGTACTCGGCCATGAAGAAGAGACGTTGGCAGGAATGCTAGAGATTCTCAGTAAAAATACTTTTATAGCCGGTGGCTCAGCTGGGGACGATGTGCAGTTCGAACAAACATACCAGTTTGTAAATGGGAAAATCTACAAAGATGCAACAATAGTCATGGCTTTATTCTCTAAACTAAGAAATGTTCATTCAGTCGATCATGGATACAAGCCAACAAGAAGAGTAGCCGTCGCTACAGAAAGCGAAGGTAAAATAGTGAAAACACTGGACAACAAGCCAGCTGCAGAAGTTTACGCCAAACTAGTCGGCACCACCCTAGATAAACTAAAAGAGAACATTGTACCATATATTGCTAAATATCCTTTCGGATTTTCTGACAATATGGGGAATTTCTGGATCAAAAACCCGCAGGCAGTACTGCCCGATAAGTCACTTTTATTCTTTTCCCCAGTGCCTAAAAACAGTGTGCTTTATTTGCTTGAAGGTAGTCAAAATGACATACTCAAAGCTACGGATAGGACTGGCAAATTATTGGATAAAATAACACCTGCATTCTCCATAATAATTAGTTGTGCTGGGAGGATGGCATATTTACAAAAAGACATTTATAAAGAGGCTGAAATATTAAAGAAAGAATTGAAAAACACACCCTTTGTCGGATTTTATAGTTATTCGGAGCAATCAACGTTGCCTAGCGGAACATGTGGTAGTTTTTGTCAAACACTCGTCGGTGTTACTTTTAGCGATTCTCTAACCCTTTGAAAGCAGCTTTAAACCATTGTTTGTTATTTCATATGGATATTGTTCTTTTTTATGGCTAGTTCTTCTCATTTTTCTTACCCTTAGATTGGAAAACACTTCTCCACCGACATTCAAAAATGATAAAACTACAACACCATCTGCTAGAAACTCCTCGAATCCGAATCTGCTCAAAGCTTTGTCATCTGTTTCTGGTATTTCTGTTATTAAAAAACTAGTTACACCTAAATTTTTTAATGATTTCATATAAGAGAAAACCTCAGCCCTGATTTTTGTCAAGTCCATCTCCCCTGTTTTCCAGCCCATTGTTGCTATCGACAAGCTATCAAGAACAAATCTTTTGGCGTTTACTTTTTTTGCGTAATTGACTGTCGCAGTTGTCAGTTCCCTCATCCCTGTAGGCTCTAAAGGAACAAGCGCAAGTTTTCCCGCTTTGATATATTTCTGAAACTCAACATCCCAACCAAATCTTCCAACGTCCTGCAGAATCTCATCCTCCTTCTGCTCCAAAGTTATATATAGTCCATTCTCCCCTTTCTTCAAGCCATTCAAAAGATACTGCATGCAGAACAGAGTTTTTCCAGTTCCAGTCTGCCCCGCAACAAGATTAACAGAATTCTTTACAAAACCGCCTTCAATTAACTTGTCCAATCCAGGAATGCCGCTTTCAGTTCTTTCCACAGGCATAATTATTATTCCCTTTTTAACTATTTACGTTTCTCCTTCAGTTTGACTTCAATCTCAGCCATTTCTCTCATCAGGTTTGAATAGGCGGATTGCAGGTCTTCCTCAGACAATTCTTTCTTGTAGTACCTTTCTTTCAGGTCGGCGATTACGGAGTTTATTTCCTTCCCCCTGCCTTTCAGCCTGCTTATTTCCGTCGCCTTGTCATAAATCACCCAGATGATACCAGCAGACAAGAAGACAGAGCCCGTCGCCACCAGCATCAGTATAAGCGGGGAAGTTGACACATCGAGCCATACCCTAAACAAATGCGACAATCCGATCAGATTAATCCCCAAGGCGAGTGTAAACATGTTCAATCCGATTCCCTTGGCGCTCATGCTCCTGCCTATATAGAAAATTGTGTAAGTCGCAGTTGTCATGCCCACAAAAGCAAGGATGTTGATAAAGTCTGCCATTTCCAGCAATGCCATGAATATTACTCTGATTTTTTAGCTTAAGTTTTTTGAAGGGCGCATGTTGCAGGTGGAGCCACCATCAGCCCACACAGAGAACTTACAATCTGAGTTTCATTGGCATCTACCAGATTCTCTTCGCCGTATACGCTCGACATCCTTATGGTTGATACATCCAAGTTGTCATCATGAATCTCTTCCAGCCAGATCTGTTCTTTATAGTCAGTCGCAAAAAATTCCAATGTCGCTTTCTGGTTCACGCAGTTATTGCAGCCTAGATTATATTCGAATGTGATGACAGTCGCGCCATATTGGACTAATGCATCTTTCAGTGCTGGTTCAAGCGCATAATCAATTATGTTGGAGTCCGGCAATGTAGGCGCCTGTTTCGGGTATAAAGATTGTATGACAGCATAGGCAAATGTTGAAAACAGCATAACGGCTATAAGGAACAAGCCTATCCACGAAGATTTGAATTTCATACACATTAATTTTAAAATCACCTATTTAAGAACATGGTACTCGAAAAAATCGTGACCATAAGAGAGGCTATCAGGCACCCTCTATGGATGTCTGTCATTGGCGCACTAGTCTCGGTTATAAGTCTCTTCATCTCCTTCCTGGTATTCCCAGAATCTATAGGCTTGTTCACGTCAGTCCTGGTCACATTTATAATGACTCCCTTTATGGTTAATTTGCTGACATACGAAGCGTTCATGACAGAGCTTGAAATCAAAAAACGCATGCATCAGACATTTTTAAAGCGCCACTGGGATATGCTTCTGATTTACACAGCATTCTTTTCAGGCATGATAGCCGCTTTGTCACTGGTTTTCATATTCCTGCCCGACGATACCGTACAAAAACTTTTCGAAGATCAGATAACAGAGATAAAGCTGATTCGTGGCAGCTTTCTATTTTCAAGCACATTCATCAAGATAACAATCAATAATATAGGCGTTCTTCTGCTGTCTATACTCTTCGCTTTCATATTTGGTTCAGGCGCAATCTTCATACTATCATGGAATGCATCTGTGTTGGCCGCTGCAATAGGTTTGACAGCCAAATCTTTTGGCGGAGTAGGTGGCGTACCAGTGGCTCTTATCACTTATCTGCCCCATGGTGTGTTCGAAATAGCGGCCTACTTTCTTGCCGGTATAGCGGGTGGTATATTGTCGGCTGTTGTAGCTAAAAGAAAAACAGAATTGTTCTGGGTTGTGGTCAAGGACAGCCTGAAGATTATTTCGGTTGCTGTAGTGCTGCTGATTGCAGGTGCGATTATAGAGACTATGCTGATAGGAAGTTAGCTACTCCAAATAAATTGCCGGTCTGCCGTATTTCGCTCTTGATGATTTATTTTCAGGATCGTATTTATTCCTGTCCGATGACTTGTATAGTTCTATCTTTTTGAAATCAAACATTTTCTGCAGATATGCGACAGGATCTTTAAAGTAGTTTAGTTCTTTATCGGTCACAAAATACAGGTATGCATTTTTCTTTTTTCCAGCAAGCTTCAGAACTTTGGCCAAGTCTTCTAGCGTTTTTTTGAAGATGTTTTCCAGTTCTAGGATGTTCTTGTCAATTTTTTTGTCCTCAAATGAAGGCCACGGACCCAATGAAATAAAATCCTTGTGTCCCAAGTTATACCGAAGTTCTTCGCTAATGTGGGGAGTGAACGGTGCTATTAATGATACGACTGCAGACAAACAATTCTTTAAAACGCCTTGATTACAACCTTTAATTCCGTCGCATCTTTCTATGTAGTAATTTAGCTCATTAAATATCTGGAATATGCTGTACTGAACACCAGATCTGAATTTCATTGTTTCATAATTTTCTGTCGCGCCTTTTATACAATTCTGCAATACAGATTCCATATAACTGTCCAAGTTGTTTACAGATTTTCTTTTAGCCCGTTTCAGATTCTTGACAAGCTGCTCCAACGATGCCAATCTTGAAGAAAACGTCTTTAAAGAGTCCTCCTTCCAATCTGCATCGTCCATGTTCTCGTTGGCTGTTGCTATGTTTATTCTGACTATGTCTGAACCGTATTTTTCGACTAAATTCTTTAGTGGTATTATATTTCCCTTCGACTTTGCCATCTTCTCTCCGGAAACAGTGACGAATCCGTTTACACCGTAAGCTTTAGGCCAATATTTCGGGTCATTCCAAATGGCGACATGATGGAATAACGCATATGTCAAATGGTTCTGCACCAGTTCCTTAGCAGAATTCCTCAAGTCCACAGGATAAAAATATTCAAACTCCTCTCGCATCCCCCGGATTAACTTTTCGTTCAGTTTCGAATTTTTCGAAAGCTCTTTTAAATTACCCTTGCCAAGAAACACATAATCAAAGATTCCATCTGTTAATTGTTCGGCGGATATTTTATTTTCATTAATTGTTCGGGCTATAGTGTAATACGCCATATAAATTACAGAGTCACTCAAAGTTTCTACAATCCATTCCTTGTCCCACGGCAGTCTAGTGCCTAGTCCACTTTTTCTTGCACAAGCTTTGTCATCCAGCCAGTCGACCGTATTCAAGAATTGTATTCTGGATTCTTCAGGATGGAATTTCATTTGTGAGATGCATTGCTTAACTTTATTTTTCCATTCTTTATCAGAAAATTTCAAAAACCACTGATTCTCCAAAATTTTTACATGGCACCTGTTTGTGCATCTGCAGATAACGAGATTGCTCGATTCCCATATCTTGTCTGCAACATTCTGTTTAACAAAATCTTCTATCAATTCATTCTTAACTTCGGAGACTTTCTTTCCTGCATATTTCCCAGTAATCTCTCTAAGAACACCGGTATGAAATTCCTTTTTATAAACAATCGACGTAGCATCATCAAGTTTTTCTGTCTCTTTCGTAGATTTTATTCCTAGTTTTTCAGAAACTTCTATTGCCGGATGCTCTCCAAAGCCTTCAACTTTTATTACAGAAATAGGTTCGATCTCCACACCAAGCTCCTTTAACGCTACATAGTCATATGGTGCATGTGATGGGACTGACATCACAATTCCAGTCGCTGTTGCCGGATCCACAAATTTCCCTTGAAGAATCGGTATTCTCTGGTTTGTCACCATGTTCCTTACAGATTTTCCAATCAGTCTCTTTCCAGAGATAATACCAATTTCTTTAACATCTTTCAATTGATCTTTGAATTTCTGTACAGCCTCTCTAGAAATAATCCATGTTTCATCATCGATTTTGACTTTAACATGCTCTGCAGCAGGGTTTACCCAAAGATTTGTTACACCATAAATTGTCTCCGGTCTTAATGTTGCACACGGTAGAATTTCTCCAGACTCCAATTTAAACTTCAGCAGAACAAATTCGGTCGGGCTTTCACCTTCGCCTTTCAGTCTGTCATGGTCGCCAGTTGGCGATTGGTCATGCAGACACCAAATAACTGGATGAGTCCCTTGAATAACATATCCTTTTTTTCTTAGTGTGTTGTATTGCCATTCTATGAATCGATTGAATGCTGGGTCTATTGCAGTAACGAACTTTCTTCTCCAGTCAACAGAAAATCCCATTAGTTTGGACGATTCTATAATTTTTTCCATCCAGAACTTGGCCGCGAATTCAGGTCCTTTTCGTTTGAACATCTGCAAATCTTTGTCAGTCGCACCATACATTTTGAAAGTTTCTATCTGAGATTTGTCGTTCTTTTTCAATCTTTCAATCGCGCCAAGTATAGGTTCACCAGTCGCATGAAATCCTTCTGCGAGTAACGTATTGAAACCTTGCATTCTTTTGAATCTTGCATAGGCATCTATTCGTGTGTAAGTGAAGGAATGTCCTATGTGTATATTGCCATTGACATAAGGGATAATTATTGAAGTGAAGAATTTCTTTTTTTTCGGATTCACGTTGGCTTCGAAAATTTTAGCTTCATCCCACTTAGCTTGCCATTTTTTCTCTATCTTTTTGAAGTCCATTAATAACACTTTGAATATCAAAATAAAAAGCTAACAAAAAATGAAAAACAATAGGAGTTGCATTCACTCCTATTTTATGCAGGGTTTTCATAAGCCCCAGTAGTTAAATTGAATCCTACCGATCTAGCATATGCCTCTGTCGCACTTGTTCTTGGGTCGATTTCACTTCTCAATTCTTCCCCTCCGGCTATCTGCATTGTTTGGTTAGGCTGTGCGCGGACTCTTACATACCCGCCATTAATTTTTGCCATGTAGATTTTTCCTGGAATTATATGATCGGCAGGATTACCGTTCACATCGTAAATACCACCTTGTCTTTTCCTCCCATCTATCATCACTTTTCTACGCAAAATCGGTGGTCTGGTTATTCGTGAGTTGTTCACATCCATTTAATTTTCACCTCCTACGAGATTTACCATTTTTATAAAATTGAAACGGGAGACCCAATGATAGTCTTAGCATGTCTACCAACTCGGAATCTGTAGCGTCAACAACTTCTCTCTTATGAACTGTTGTACGCCGACGACTTCCACTCTCCCTCAAATATGCATATCCATCCTTACCTAGTTCTAGAACAGCAGTAGCAGATCTACCATGCCCGTCTTTATAAGAAACTGTCCGGAGATGAGAGTAGTCGCTACCCATTTAGACTACCTCCTCCTGTAATGAAAATCCTTAGAAAGAGTTCCTGTGCCCGGGTCCTCTGCCGCTTTGCAGAATCCTCCCCTATTGCCCCTTTAGATTTTTAAGAGCCAATAGAGGAATTGCAAATGAATTTAAAACTAGGTAAATAGTTCTAGAAAAAACATTTCTCATTATACTTTTGGCCGATTTACTTGAACTCATCAACAACCACTAAGGTCATTTCTACAATTCAATAAAACTTTAAAGTTTATAAATATTATAGATTACAGGCCCCGTAGCTCAGCTTGGATAGATGACCAAAAAGAGCAGCTCACTTGAATGGCTGAACCTTCTATCCTCTGGGAGTTAGGAGATAGCATTGCTACCTAAAAAGGTCGAGGGTTCAAATCCCTCCGGGGTCACAACCTTTAAACTGACGGAAATTAAACTAGGATTAAATGACGCGCGTAATTGCTGTAGCTTCCGCCAAAGGCGGTGTCGGAAAGACTACACTAGTATCAAACCTGTCCCATGTTTTGACCGAATTAGGCAAGGATGTGACTGCGATTGATGCCAATTTAACCACACCTCATCTCGGATTGCACTTGGGATTACACATGGTTCCAAAATCACTGCATGATTTTCTGCGTGGCGATGCGAAAGCAAACGAAGTTGTGTATTATCATCCTTACGGCTTTAAAGTAGTGCCGGCGGGTTTGTCTGTAAATGATTTGGTTGGCGTTGATGCAGATAGATTGCACAGCTTTACTTTGAAACTTCTAGGTAAAACCGATTTCATTTTATTAGATTCAGCGCCGTCTTTGGGCAAAGAAGCCACCTTATCGCTCAAAGTTGCGGATGAAATACTCTTGCTGACAAATCCGAATCTGCCATCTGTATTGGACGCCTTGAAGGTTGCAAAAGTCGCAGAGAAGCTCGACAAGGTTATACTTGGTGCTGTTGTCAATCGCGTGAATAAAAAAGATGAGCTATCAGCAGCTGAAATCGAGGATTTCCTCAAGTATCCTGTGATAGCTAAAATTCCGGAAGATATGAATGTTCAAAAGTCACTGGCTGCAAGGTCGGCAGTCGTGGATTATAATCCTGCATCACCTGCATCTGTGGAAATGAGGAGATTAGCGCATTATCTGGTTGGGAAAGAATTCAGATACAACCAAGGCCTTTGGAATAGATTACTTGGTCGGTTTAGATAAATTTTATTTGGATAGTTTGAGGACAGATTCTAATGCAATTGGTAACTGATTTATACCATCTTCACCGCTAAAATGTTTCATGTTATTTTGCACGATTATTTCAGCACCTAATTTCTCTTTAAAGATGTCGGCATATCTTAGAGGTACATAAGGATCGTCATCAGAGTGTATGCCAACAAATTTCTTACAATGATTCTTTACCTTTTCAAAATCGACGTCTGTCTCGAAGAAAGTTCCGATTTCATTAATATCTTCATCCTCTCCAATAGTTATGTTGATATCGCTAAATCCTGCGACAAGTACTACACCACCAATTTCTTGACCCTCTTCAAGAGTTTCAAGATAGCGCAAAATTGTTATGCATCCTAAACTATGACCAACAAAATAGCATTCTTTATCAGGGGTCACAACAGAGTTTCTCAATTCTTCCAACCAAGCACTCATCTTAGGATGTTCGGAATCTGGCATTGACAGTGCATAGACCTCGAGACCTCTTTTCTCTAATTCATTCTTCAGCCAAGGTTCCCACCCATGTTTAGGAGATCCACCCCAACCATGTATTATGAACGCTCTTTTAACCATCTCACAATACCTCCAAATCGATTTCAAAAGCTGAGCACGGTATTTCTATCCCCCAATTATTCAAGACAGTTGGGTTTATTTCCCCAAAATTACCGATGTATTTACCATTCGCTAAAATCTTTGCAGACCTGCCAGATATCATCTCTTCTAAATCATGAGATTCTAATTTATATCCGATATTCAAATTTTTTAGCAACGAATCAACTAAAGATTTCACATCGGTAAAGCTTGTCTTTGAATGGCACATCAACCCGGCAATGCTCCTAATGGATTTTGACATAGTTTCCTCATTTTCATCCGGCCAGACGACATCACCAACTTCGAAAATATTCTGCGGATAGCTTACATGGGTATTTTTTCCCAGGATCTTCAGTAGACCAGGTTTCAGACATATTCTTAAGCAGGTATACTCTTGTGACACAGGATTTTCTATCTCAATTACATTTTCTTTTTTCCAATTCATTTTTTCAAACTGATCTGTAGAATTTGATAGTACAGGATTTATAATTTCTTGGAAGCCATATCCAATTAACAACTGTCTGACTTTTGCAGAGAGTTTTTCAGCAGGATGCAGTTTACCGACTGTGGCTATATGCGGTAGCTGTGGAACAAAATTATTGAACCCATATCCTATAGCAACATCTTCTATAACATCCACTCCATGCAGAATATCAGTTCTGTAAGCAGGGATGAAAACTCTTAACAAACCTTTGTTTTCTGTAACATCGTAACCCATTCTGTTCAGCGAATCAATTATATCACTTTTTTTCAAGTCCAGTCCAATTAATTTGTTTATCTCGTCAGTGCCAACATCCATGAAAGTCGGATTAAGGTTGGGAGTAACCTCAGATTTATCGCCATGAAATATCTTCACAGCTTCGATGGAACATCCACGTTCAGCGAAATTCGTCACTATTATGTTCAGAGTCTGCAGGACGGTCTCCTTGTCGATTCCAGTGAGTTCAACTAAAAGATTCTTCGTTTTTTCCGTTACCCTCGTTCTGTCGGAATTGATTATCGGGGGAAAACTGAAAATACCTTTGGCATCAGTCCATACAGGAAACTTTTTCAGTCCAGCCAAAATGTGGCCATAGTCTTTTCCTTTAGGTATCTTATCCAAAATTTCAGCAAGAGTCATCTCCTCATTGGTATCAAGCGGTACAATCTTTTCAGTCGGATCCACTTCGATGTAATTGATGTTAGGTATGATTTTGTCGAAATCATGAATGCCGATCGCAACCTTCTTCCTCTTCCTTCCGACAGTATCCGTCAGAATATCCTGTATGTTCATCAAACTTTTGATAAATGCATCCGTCACCGATACATTTCTAACAACTGCAGCAGCAAGATGAGGTCTGTAAGGAAGATACGAAGCTTTAACATGCAACTTTGGACTGTTGACTGCAAATTTTTTCAAGCCCGTCTGCAATCCTAAATATTGTTTTATCGCTCGTGCCAAACCTTCGATTCCGAACAAGTCCGGTCTGTCGGGCGTCAGTTCGATTGTTATCTCATTTTCGTTTTCCTCTTCGACATTGGTTTTCATCGAATGTATTACTTCTTCCAATTGCTCATCGGAAAGTTTCTTTCCAATCAAATTCAACAAATCTTTCTTGCCATAAGTAATTGTGGGCATTATCTCACAACCTCTTTATTTCTCAGCCAATCCAAGTTATCGGAGTAAAGGTAACGTATATCACTGATACCAAGCTTTATCATTGCTAATCTTCCGATTCCAAGACCCCATGCGAGTACAGGAACATCCACACCTAGAGGATGAGTAACTTCCGGTCTGAAGATTCCAGCGCCACCGAATTCAACCCATCCCATATCTTTGATTAGTGCAACTCCTTCTACCGATGGTTCTGTGAATGGGAAGTATGATGGTTTGAATCTAACCTTTTCTGCACCAAATGTGTTCGCAATTTCTTTCAGATATCCCAACAGATGCCTAAAATTAAGTCCCTCACCGGCAACAATCCCTTCACACTGGTCGAATTCAATGAAATGCTTCGCATCAATCACATCCGGCCTGAAGTTCTTGTCTATGACAAACATCTTGTGCGGTATATCCTCCTTCTTCAGCTTCACCAATGTCCTGGCAGAAACCGCTGTAGTCTGGCTGCGAAGAACTAGTTTTCTCGCCAAATCAAAGTTCCAATTACCCCATCCACTGCTTCCAGTTTTCCAACCATTTGTATGAGTTTCTCCGACCCGCTTCCAGAGATTTTCATCTAAAACTTTCGCTTGCCGACCGCCTTTAACCATGAAAACATCGTGTATGCCTCTTGCAGGGTGGTCGCTTGGCATAAACAAAGCGTCATCGTTCCAGAAATAAGATTCGACCAACGGGCCCTTTGCTTCGACAAATCCCAGTCCGATTAACTTTTCTTTCACTTCTTCTATCACTTGCCGATAAGGATGCAGTTTACCAGGATAAACTTTCGATACAGGAACGCTCACATCATACTTTTGGAATTTGACCTGTTTCCATAAACCACTTTTCAACAACTGGGGTGTCAGAGTAGTCACTTCTTTGCCGACTAGTTTGTCAGCCTCACTTGTGACAATCTTTTTAATCAGTTTTCTTTGCAGAAGAACGTCGATTAATTTCTGTTCAACATCGCCACCTTTATCAACCTCTTCCAGCGCTTTCTGCTCAGGAATTTTTTCTGGATATTTCGCCAACACCAAATCTTTCCCAAACGATTTTGCCCACTTGTTTTTCAATGCCCATTGCAGTCCGATGTAGAAATTACTTATGCTTTTCTTAGCTTCGTCAAATGGCAGAGATTTCATTGGTTGTTTGTTCAAAATATCAACTAGCTGTTTTTCAGGAAGACCGTTCTTCAAATAATCCCTACCTTCAGGAGTAAGCTCATAATTTTTAACCATGTAATCAATTCCTTAACATGAACTTTTCGATTTGATTCTTCGCTTTCTCTCTTCTTTTCTGATGTTCACCCAGGAATTTCTTAACTTTATCGGCAAGATATTTCTTAACGTCTCCAGAAGCGAGTTTACCATTTCTAAAATCACTAAAGATCTGTTTTATTTTTCTGTCATCCTCCTCAAACATGAAATAAAGGTACTGACATGCGACATCTGCATCAGGATTGCCTCCGTATTTTTTATGTTCTTCCAAAGTTTTTGCGCCTCCAGAGAACGCTCTCATTATTTTTTTCTCCGCAATTTCTTGGCTGTCGGTAAGATAGATGCACGTTTCCGGTTTGCTGCCCGACATCTTTCCCCCAAGCAGTCCTGGCATGAACTTGTGGTAAGTAGAAGATGGCTTGATGAAATCCAATTTATCAGCAATATCTCTCACCAATCGCATGTAAGGATCTTGGTCGATCCCTATGTTGACGACTGTCGGTCTCGGTCCGCCGTATTCCTTTGACTGTGGAAAAAGAATATGCGCAGACTGCATTATCGAATAAAATATCTGGCCGGGGTTTGTCTCGTTTGTAAAGCCGAAAATAGCTTTTATTGCAGAGAACGTGGTTTTGGCTGAAACCTTTACTGCCAGTTCATAGAGTTTAGCAAGCTCTGTTGAAACAAATATCCTAGTCTTCTTAGGGTCGAACCCTAGCGCTATTATATCAGGTATCACGTAATCATACGCATTTTTCGTAGCTTTCTCCAGAGTATCAGCCTTCCTGAAAACATAAGTCTCATCGTTCGAAATTACAAAGTAGACGTCAGCACCGTTCTTCTGCAGGAACAAGGCCTCTTTCAAAATCATCAGGTTTCCTATATGCAAAGGGCCAGACGGGTTAAATCCTGTAAGAACCGCAAATGGTTTTTTGTTTTTCATCGCTTCAAATATTCTTATAAAATCCCTCTGGCCAAATACAATCCCTCTTCGATAAAGAACATCCAAGTTGTTCATCTGCTTCAAATAGGCGTCAATTTTCTCAATACCAAACTTCTGCATTTCTTTGTCATAGTCCACTTCCCCTTCTACTGCATCAACAGTAATCCTAGTCATGAGATTCACCTGCTAAAGAGTAATTTGGAGATAGAAGTAAATAAAATCTGCAAAAAGCTATTGAAGAGCATTCCATTGGAGCATACCACTCACCCTTATTTAAGGACCGTAAAGATTTAAACATTAACCCAACGCATCATTTACTTGGTCGCATGTCCTGTACGACCCCTGTGCGACACATTCTCTATTGGCAGAAGCAAAATTATCGTAATCCACCCCTCCTGTAGGGTAATCCTTGCACCACTCAAAGAACCTATAGTCGCAGCTATCTTTGGATGCACCAATAGCGCCAAAATTTTTACCGGAACCACTCAGCAAAATAGCGGCACCCACGACTATAACTATCCCAGCCACAATAGGTACGATGAGATTCTTTGGTACTTTCATAACCATAATTATATAACCTGCATTAAAATATTATGGCAGGCGCGGGATTTAAAAACCTTAATTAATATTGATACTTATGGCAAACTTTACAATCGTCATCAGCGATGGAGAAACCAGAAAATCCTACCAGACACAGGTAGATCAAGATAAAGGTGTTTCACTAATTGGCAAGAAATTAGGCGACGAAATTGCAGGCGATTTGTTCGGATTACTTGGATATACCGTAAAAATCACGGGCGGAAGCGACAAGGACGGATTCCCGATGCACCCTTCTGTGCAAGGGCAAGGCAGGAAAAGAGCGTTACTGACAGAACCGCCAGGATTCCATCCGAAATTCAAGGGTGAAAGAAGGAGGAAGACGGTGAGAGGAAACACGCTGTCGCAGGATATTGCGCAGATAAATGTTAAGGTAATTAAAAAAGGCGAAAAGTCGCTGGAAGACGTGTTCGGCAAAAAGGAAGATATCAAGGCAGAAACCAAAGATGAAAAGCCTGAAATAAAGAATGAAAAACCTAAAGCTGGTGGGCTGCCGAAAGCCGAGACTGAGAAAATAGAGGAACATCCCACTGAAGCAAAAGAAGAGAAACCAAAAACCGAAGCAGGGGGTGAATGAAGTACAGAAGAAAAATGAAGTTGATGCGAGATTGATACCGGAAGTCAATATCGGAATGGTCGGCCATGTTTCTCATGGAAAAACAACCTTAACAAAGGCGTTGACAGGAAAACTAACTTTAACTCATTCTGAAGAACTGAAGCGAGGAATAACCATCAGGTTAGGTTATGCAGACGCAGTAATCTACAAATGTTCCAAATGCGGGAAATACTCCCCAAACGAAAAATGCATTTACTGTTTTTCTGATACAGAACCTATAAGAACTGTGAGCTTCATAGACGCGCCTGGTCATGAAACTTTGATGGCTACTGTTCTTACTGGTGCAAGCCTTATGGACGGCGCTATACTTCTGATAGCTGCGAATGAAAAATGTCCCCAGCCGCAAACACGGGAACATCTGACAGCATTGGAAGTAGTCGGAATAAAGAATGTAATTATAGTCCAAAGCAAGATTGATCTTGCAACAAAAGAACAGGCCATGGAAAATTACAACCAGATAAAGGGATTCATTGCAGGCAGCATCATCGAAAACGCACCGATTATCCCTGTCTCGGCCCAATACAATATCAACATAGATGTTCTCCTGGAAGCTATCCAAGATTTGATACAAACGCCTGGAAGAGATTTGAACACGGACCCTCTGATGTACGTCGCACGAAGCTTTGATATCAACAGACCAGGAGCGATGCCAAAGGAAATTGTGGGAGGGGTGATTGGTGGTTCGGTCGTTCAAGGAAAATTCAAACTTGGTGATGAAATAGAAATAAAGCCTGGTGCTTTGAAGAAAAGCACTTACGAACCTCTAAGAACAGTTGTAACAGGTCTGGAAAAAAGAAAAATGAATTTGGAAGATGCTGGTGCTGGTGGGCTGTTAGGGATGATGACAGGTCTGGATCCTTCCTTGACCAAAGCAGATGGAATGGTCGGGAATGTTGTCGGCTTACCAGGAAAACTGCCTCAGGTAATGAGTTCGCTGAATTTGGAATTGCATCTGTTAGAAAGGGTGGTCGGCGCAAAAGAACTGGCGACAGTGGAGCCGATAAAGATGAATGAGACGCTTTTGATAAACATAGGCACAAGCAGGTCTGTCGGAAATGTAACGTCTATTAAAAAGGGCACAATTCAGTTGAACTTGAAGATACCCGTTTGTGCTGATGTAAACAGCAGGGTTGTTATTTCCCGACAAGTGCAGGGAAGATGGCGATTGGTCGGGTATGGAATAATAAAATGAAATTTATGCGCACTTTAGTGACGGATCTTTGCAATTCCCATTAAAACAATCGGTGTCGAGTCCACAGCTTCCACCGCTAACTTTTCTACATCTATTGTCATTTATAGGGTTGCCAGATTTTTCTTTACACGAGCCCGATTTACAACAAACGAGTCCTATATCACAGGATTTACTTGAACAGTCTTGAAGGAATCCAGCCTTCTCACCACCGGGGGCAGGACCTCCTGCGCCACTAACTCCTGTTATATCTTTACAGTCGCTATAAGAACCAAGCCCAGTACACTCTAAATTACCATCACCAACAAATACAAGATAGGTTCCTCCACCCTTCGATATACACCATTGTAAAAACCTATTGTCACATACAGTTTTCGCACTTTGCCCCCCAAACTTCCCACCTGTGGTGACAAACCAATAACCAACAAGCCCTATTACAGCAACACCAAGAACAAGAGCTATAACATAAGGTACAGCAACTGCCTTTTTCATAACTTAAATTTAGTTTCTTGTAACTAAAAGATTACCCAGGACAAGACACAGTCGCTACAACGCTTCTTCCCGAAGGCGGTGTGATTCTATAAACACAGCTTCTTGGTACTCCAAAGTCTGTGCATCCTTGCGCACCTGCAACAGGATCCTCACCGTCGACTAGTGTAGCCGTAACCCCCGGATCAATTGTAGCACTACTTCCGGACAGCTTCATAGTCCCTCCTCCTGCCGTTCTTACAACAGTTATCGATCCGCATGGACTCACACCAGTTGCACTGCACAGACCAGAAACAAATGTTACAGCATTCGTCCCAATATTTCTGAATGAAATAGTAGCATTTACTCTATTGTTACAAAAGGCATCCACCACTTCCAGCCCCTGCGTCTGTGTGGTAAACGACCCCGATATGTACAAATAAGCAGTCCCGGCCAAAGCGATTGTGATCATCAGCATCAGAATAGTTGCAATGACCGTCGATATGGCTTTCATCAAATCTCAACCTTTATAAATATTTTGAATTGTCCCTTTAAATACTTTACGTGCAAGATACTGATGCAATTATGGATCTGCCTATTGGCGGCAGAACCCTGTAGATGCAGGTTCTTGGACCGTTGCCTTCACACGCGTCCTGCAATGTGCCGGTAGTTCCTGGTGCAATAGAGGTTATGCCTCCCACCCACGCCCTATTCGGATTTTCAGGCGGAACCGGTTCTGTAGGATTCGTTTGAGTCACTACCACGCCGGAAGCACTTATCGTAGCGGTTCCTAGATTTCTCATAATCAGATTCACAACATCAGGCGACCCATCCTGACAATAAGCATCCACCACTTCCAGCCCCTGCGTCTGCTGCGTGAACGCTCCCGAAATGAAAATATAAGCAGTACCTGAAATAGCAAGCGTGATCATCAGCATCAGAATAGTTGCAATAATTTCGGATATACCTTTCATTCTATCTAACCATAATTCAATTTCCCTTAATATAAACCTATTTATTAGATAAAACAGAATTTATTCTATGCCTATTGCAGTCGCAGCGGATGCGAACACATTTCTCATCCTATCCAACCTTGCTCTTGCAACTGGAATTCTATATCTTCTTCTAGCCCACCACAACGAAACGCATAAAAAAAGCCACAAAAGATAATATTTCTATGAGAGTCTTGCTGGATACGAACTTCCTAATCGATGCTGTCAGGTTCAAGATTGATTTGAGGGAGATAGATGAATTGATAGGAAAGAATGAGCTGACAATGCTGAGTTCCGTGAAAACGGAGTTGATAAGAATTTCTAAAAGGAGTTCATTTGCAGGGGTCAACGCCAAAGTAGCCTTGAAACTCGTCAAGGAATATAACATAAAGGTTTTGGAATCTGCGGAGATGCCTGATAGGATCATGACAACCCTTGCAGACGATAAAACATTAGTTGCAACCAACGATATTGAACTGAGGAAAAAATTAAAAGCATTGGGCAGAAAAGCTATTTATTTAAAGTCTAAGAAACATTTAGCTATAGGTTAGATAAAATGGTAGTGTTGTTCGGCTTTATCGCGGGTGTACTGGCTTTGCTGTATTCTGCATATCTGATTTTCAACATCACGTCAAAACCGACTGGAAGCAAACAGATGGTCGAGATATCAGATGCGATAAAGAACGGCGCCAACACATATCTGTTCAGGCAGTACAAAACATTGGCCCCGATTGTAATTATATTATCGGTAGTTTTGTTTTTCGCTTTTAACATGCTCACAGCGGCGGCATTTGTATTGGGGGCAGTTTTGTCAGGGCTTGCCGGCTATATAGGAATGAATATTTCTACAAGGGCTAACGTAAGAACAGCAGAAGCCGCTAAAGCAGGGTTGGTGCAGGCTTTGGACGTTGCCTTCAAGGGGGGCGCTGTCACAGGATTAGTTGTTGCCGGGCTGTCCCTTTTAGGCATCACGACACTTTTCTATTTCACGCAAGGCGTTGCTTTGACTATCGGATTCGGATTTGGTGCGAGCTTGATAAGTTTGTTCATGAGGGTGGGCGGCGGCATTTATACGAAAGCAGCAGATGTTGGTGCGGATTTGGTCGGTAAAGTCGAGAAAGGAATTCCCGAAGACGACCCTAGAAACCCGGGAGTGATTGCCGATAATGTAGGCGATAACGTCGGAGACTGCGCCGGTATGGCAGCCGACTTGTTCGAATCTTATGCAATTACTTTAATCGCAGCAATGCTTTTAGGTCTGACAATCGGAACTAATGCGGTTTTATTCCCGCTTGCGATAGGTGCTGCAGGAATCGTGGCTTCTGTTATAGGAACATTCTTTGTCAGACTAGGCAGAGATCGAAACATCTGGAACGCTTTGTATAAAGGTGTGATAGCGACAACAGTCGTCGCGGCAATTCTATTTTATCTGATGTCCAACTTCGTGTTTCAGAACATGAACATATTTTACGCTGCGCTGGTGGGCTTGGGTGCGACGTTAATCATCAGCTATATCACAGAGTTCTATACAGCGCGCGATAGAAAATCTGTCAGGGAGGTTGCAGAGGCGGCAAAAACAGGAGCAGGAACTAACATAATCGCAGGACTTGCATTGGGGATGAGGAGCACATATCCAACAGCACTCCTGATAGTCGCAGCAATTTTCGCATCATATTATTTTGCCGGTGTCTACGGAATCGCGATTGCCGCTCTGGGGATGCTGTCTGTAACAGGGATGATAGTCGCAGTGGACTCTTACGGGCCGATAACCGATAATGCCGGCGGGATAGCAGAGATGTCTAAACTTTCGCCTAGTGTAAGGAAAGTCACAGACGCTCTTGACGCTGTAGGAAACACGACAAAAGCTGTTACAAAAGGGTTTGCCATCGGTTCAGCTGCATTGGCTGCATTGTCCTTGTTTGTCGCGTATGCTGAGGCTGCACAATTGCAAGTGATAGACATACTGAAGGTTAATGTTGTTATCGGAATATTCATCGGCGGCATGATACCGTTTCTGTTTTCGTCATTCTTGATGCGTGCAGTAGGCAGGGCTGCATTCTCAATAGTCGAGGAGGTTCGCAGGCAATTCAAGACAATAAAAGGTTTGATGCAAGGGAGAGCCAAGCCGGATTATGCAAAATGTGTTGACATAACAACTAGAGCGGCTATAAAAGAATTTATTGTCCCTGGAATCATTGCAGTTATCACACCTTTGGCTGTAGGATTTGTCTTAGGTGCCGAGGCTCTGGGGGGAATGCTTGCAGGAAGCATTGTTACTGGTTTTCTGCTTGCGATAACGATGGCTAACATGGGAGCCGCATGGGACAATGCAAAAAAATTCATAGAGATAGGGAATTTCGGCGGCAAGGGGTCTGATGCGCACAAAGCCGCTGTCGTCGGCGACACGGTTGGCGACCCGAGCAAGGACACGGCCGGACCAAGCTTAAATCCTTTAATTAAAGTTATGAACATGGTGGCACTTTTATCTGCAGGATTGCTAATTACATATTCTTTGTTGTGATGAAATGTACCGAATACTGACAATTGAAGACACGATTAGGGTGCCTCCGGACAAGTTTACTATGAAGTCTCGCGAAGCCGTAAGGCAGGCTCTAGGCGACAAGTACGAATGCACAATAGACCCGAAAATAGGCGTGGTGCTGTCTATAATAAGCGTGGACAAGATTGAAGAGGGAAGGATATTTCCAGAAGACCCGGGCATTCATTATCCTGTGATATTCAAGGCTCTGGTGTACAAGCCGGAATTGCATGAACTCGCGTTAGGCGAAGTTGTGGACAACACGGAGTTCGGTTCGTTTGTTCGTGTCGGTCCGCTTGACGGCCTTGTTCATATCTCGCAGCTAATGGACGATTATGTCAGCTTTGACAACAAGAATTCCTTGTTTTTGGGGAGAGAAACAAAGAAGACTCTGAAAGAAGGCGACCTGGTAAAAGGCAGGATAATTTCTATATCATGGGAGGAGGGCAACAAGATAGGTCTAACCATGAGGCAACCGTTGCTAGGGGCTTTGCAATGGATCGAAGCTGAAAAAAAGAAGCAGAAGAAAGGAATACCTGAGAAGTGATTTGATGGCCAAGAGATTGCAGGTCTGCAGGAACTGCAGAAGATTCACAAATGAAAAAGTATGCGATGCGTGCAAGTCCACGAATCTATCGACAAGCTGGAAGGGGATGGTTGTGATTACAGACGTGAACAGTGAGATGGCAAAGATGCTGAACATAACAGAAACAGGCAAATATGCTATATATGTTGGTTGAAATGGAGATTGAAATAATAGAAGATAAGGAGAATCCCTTTTTCAAAAGAAAGGACTTGAAGGTCAGGATACGACATCTGGGGAGTTCCACGCCTTCTAAAGCTGACATCGGCAAGGAGCTGGCTTCGAAATACGGCGTGGACATATCGCAAGTTCAGATAGATTATGTTTTTTCTCAAAGGGGTTTGGGCGAATCTTTTGTAAGTTGTAAGATTCTCCAAGAAAAGCCTAAGGAAACAGTAAAAGCAGAAGAGACAAAAGGTGAAAACAGTGAAACACAGGCCAGTGCAACAGCATAAATATTTCTCAGTAAACGAAGGGAAAGTAGAGAGAAAAATGCGATATTGTCCTAGATGTGGAGTCAGTATCCTGGGACAGCACAAGAACAGACTATCATGCGGAAAATGCGGTTATGCCGAATTGCTGAAAGTCTGATGTTTAGCAATCTCTAACAAAAAGTATTTAAGGCGACACCGTCAAATTATTTAAAGATATAGATGAAAGCCATTTCTCCTATGATTGCTGTAGTTCTTCTTATAGCATTTACAGTCGGTGTCGGCGGACTGATTTCTATATTTGTCACAGGACTGACAACTACGTCAACAGGGATAACCTCTAACCAGAGCGAAGCCTTGACAAGATGTGCTGGTGCGTGGATTAATGTGTACAGCGTTACAAATACGACAGTACTCTATTCAAATCCTAACAGTCAGACATTGACAGGAGTCGTAATAGTTTTCACTAATGGGAATACAGTAAATGCCGCAGATACAACCTTAAGTCCGGGAGAATCCGGTGTGACATCTAATAGTACAACAGGCTTCAATGGTGGATTGTCTTGTGGTGCGTGCACCCCAAACACTTCAGTAACCGTTAGAGGGCTATGTCAAACACTTGTTACTGCCGAAGGAAAATGCACCAGCTCTCAAGACTGCTGGGATGTCTAAATGAAAGCCATTTCTCCTATGATTGCTGTAGTTCTTCTTATAGCATTTACAGTCGGTGTCGGCGGACTGATTTCTATATTTGCCACTGGATTATTAACCACACAAACGCGCGTATCAGGAAATCAGACTGAGGCGTTAACACTGTGTGGAGGTGCATGGATTAATGTTTACAGCGTGACTAATGCTTCAATATCCTATTTAAATCCTAACAGCCAGACGCTCACGGGTGTGGTAATAGTATATACTAATGGAAATACTCAAACTGCAACAGACCAGACCTTAAGTCCAGGTGAGTCGGGTGTGACATCTCCTGCAAATGGTACAATACCGGCACCTCTCCATAGTCCAAACACGTCCATAATTGTCAGAGGCTTGTGCCAGACATTAGTAACAGTTGAAGGAAAGTGCACAAACACTCAAGCTTGTTGGGATGTTTAAACTTTAATTCTAGTTCTTCGCCATCTCTTTACTTTGGTTACCTGTATTCGTCTTCTACGGGCTCTTTTCATGCCAAACTTTCTGATGTCGGCCCATCTCGGCGAATTTTTTATCTTGTGTATCCTCGCAAGTTTTATTTTTTTATAAACAGTTTTGATCCCCATCACTTCACCAGTTTCCTCAGTTCTTTAGATTTCTCGATAGCTATGTCGATCATGCTTTCCAGCATGGCAAATTCAATCCCTTTATTTCCCTGCTTTTGCATGGCACAAATCGTATCGTCTTCCATGACTGCTATCGAGAGTTTCGAATCCAGAACAGATTCCTCTTCTTTCGTGGGATCCAAAAACAGCTTGTCACCCACTTTGCACACAGAGACAGTGATAGGCTTGTGCACAACCGGGAGTTTGCGTTCATAGTCGCCTCTAAGGACTTTGCCTTCAGTGTCTAGCTTAGGTATGCGCGTGTTTAAAAGTGCAGTAAGCGCGGCAAGCGCGGCGGCATTCAAAAGGTTGCCTTGGTTGTCTATAATGTGTATGTCGACAAAAACACTCCATACCTTCTCACCCGGCGTGATCACAAGCTTCCCCATTTCTATGGTTTTTGATTCCCTGATGCCGCGATCCACGATTCTCGCAAGTTCCACAGCATCCTCACCGGGAGGACCGCTTTCAAATTCTTCTGATGCCAGTGGCGTGAATTCCGCGCTTACAGAAAACACGCCCTCATTCGGCGTGTCCGCAAAAGGCGTGCCAACATTCATCTTTACACCTGCGATAACCTGAGTGTTTCCCAATTTCACATAAGCAGATCCCTCAGCGGTGGCTATCACATTTTCCTTTATTTCAGCGTTCCTGAATTGCAGGAATTCCCTTTTGTCTATTCTCTTTCCACTTTGGATTAATTCAAGCGCATAAGTTTCCATCATTCCTCACCCCTGTACTTCTCCAGCAAAGCATTCTTTTGCATTTCATAAATTTTGCCGCATGTTTTTTTTGCGAGACCAAGAAGATGAAGCAGTTCTTCCTTGGTAAGCATGCCGTCCATCTGCAGCAGAGTGACTATATCCTTGTCAGGCATCATCGCAACCGCCACATCAGACTCGGAGTTGTTGTCTTCCATGCCGTTCAGGTCAACTATCAGTGTCCCGTTGATTTTTCCTACAGAGCATGCAGAAACAAGGCTCGTCATTGGTATCCCCGCAGATGCCAAAGCAAGAGACAATGCATTGATTCCTGTAACTCTCGTGCTACCGTCGGCCTGTATGATTTCTACAAACCCGTCAACAGTCACTTTCGGATAGTCGTCCAAAAATAGAGATGGTTCTAGTGCAAGTCTGGTTACTTTCGAAATCTCTACGCTTCTTCTGTCAGGACCCGGTGATTTCCTGTCTGTAACCGAAAATGGTGCCATGTTATACCTGACCCTAAGAATGCCTGTTTGGGATTCCTGCAAATGCTTTGGAAATAAAGGTCGCGGTCCATGAACAGATGCCAAAGCAGTTGTGTTCCCAAAAGCAACTTCGGCCGAACCATTCGCACTGACTATATTCCCAACTTTCATTTTGATCTCACGTGTCTGGTCAGGCAACCTCTTGTCCAACCTTATGCCATCAATTATCAATTCACTATCAGTTTTCTTTCCCATTTATTCACCCAGCATCTTTTCAATCTTCTCCGTCAGACCGATTGTGTGCGATTCTTTTTCTATCGTCAGGATTGATTCGATGGCCTTCTCCTTGTTCTCCCCTCTTATCCAAACCAAGCCGTTCTGTCCTGTTACTATTTCGCATCCTGTCTTTTCCTTAATCATCATTATCATGCTGCCTTCCTTGCCGATTATCCTTGGTATCTTTGTCGGTGTGACTTTGATCAGGACACCATTTCTGAGTTTTCGGGATTCAAAATCTCTCATCGATGCTTGCACGGTTTTAGTTTTCGTCACTTTGGACAGCCTGCAGAAAACAATATCGCCTACGTCAAAGTATCTTGTCAGCTCTGCTCTTTGCAAGTCAACAAATTCTTCCACAGCCTCCGACAAAGGAAGGAACGCAGAATACGGGGAGTTTATATCAACAAACCAGCCCGACACTTCTACAGTTTCTATAACGCCGATTATCCTATCGCCAAATCTTGGAAGATACGTTCCCGACAATGGTATTACATTGATATCATTTTCTGTGGCTCTTGGGACACCCAAGAATTTCGAGAATACTTTATCGTTTTCTTCGTATACACCATTCCCTAGTTTCCTTCCTTTCCGTTCCTCGACCATGTCACCCGGTATAACTACATTTCTCGCTTTCATACGTCTTCCCTCTTTATAACCTTCGATTCGAAGCTGCCGTGAGTGAGATTCGCAAGTTTCTGCGTGAATTCGTCCATTATACCCGCAAGCATTTCTATATTTGCCTGCAGAGAACCATCATTGAGCCACTGTTCATTTGTAACCTTCCCTGCACTCTTTATTATGGAATACACCTTCCCTGCAAATTGCGGAGACACTTTAATCTGCACTGTGACATTCTGGAATTTTATAGGTAATAAAGGTTTAATAGCCTTCACGACTTTGTCTAGCTGGAGCTCGACATCCATAAAAGGATCTATATTCACGCCAGCTTGTTGCATCGCATTCAGGATTCTCTGCTCCGGATGAGGCGTGTTCGTCTGTGGGTTTATTCCCCTTTTCGAGATAAGGTTTGCAATCTGGTTCTTCTTCTGTTCGGTCATCTCCCTTCTCTGTTCGGTGGTGATTTGTATGTCCCCTTCTTTCAGTATCCTAGTAGCTATCTTCATCACGTCTGTCGTGCCGAAAGCCTTCTGCAGGTCTTTCTCAGGCACAGCATCTGTAGTTTTTACATCCTTGTAAATTGTAGGATAAGCGAGTATATCCTCTAGCGGAATGCCTTTTCCGTTTTTGAAATCCATAGCCTTATTCGGGTCTACGAGTATTTCAAACTTTTGTTGCGCGTAATTTAACTTAGCCACAACTGATTTTTCTATACTTACAGTCAACAGAATCACTCATAAATGCAATCATTCATTATACTACATCAGTAGAGTTTAAATAATTTTGTTTTGCTCACTTCAAATTTTTAATGTAGTTCTCATCTACTTTTTTGAACCTAGAATCTCTTCGGATAATAGCCAAATCTGTGACGACTTCTCTTTTTTCCTTGTCGGATTTTTCTGTCTTGTCGATTATATCCAATGCAATCTCAAATGCTTCCTTTTCGCTCAGGTTCTCTTTCCATTTCTGATTTAATATTTTGTTAGCTAAAATAGCGCCTCTCCCGATTGCTTGTGCCTTCCATTCAAACAAAGTCCCAGACGGATCCGTTTCAATTAAATGAATGCCAGTCTTATCCACACCACCCAACAGCATGGACGCACCATAAGGGCGCAATCCCCCGTACTGGGTTATCAATTGCATCCTGTTCCCTACAACTTTCCCGATATTCCACACGTCAATGGGCTCTTCATAAGTTATCTTGTGCATCTGCGATTTCACGCGAATCATTTGTACAATCGAACGGGCGTCTGCAAGAAATCCAGCTGCAACTACTGCCAAATGGTCATCAATTTGGAATATTTTTTCCGTTGAGTCTGATACAACAAGCTTGCCGGAAGGTTTTACAGTGGCTAGAACAATGCCATCCTTGAATGTGATGCCTAAAGCAGTGCTACCTCTCTTAACCGCTTCTTTTGCGTACTCGACCTGGAATAAACGTCCATCTGGCGAGAACATCGCCATAGTCCTGTCATAACCCATATATTCAGGCATTATATCTGGAATTCAAAACCACCTTGACAATAAATTTCTTTCCCCTATTTAAATTACTTTAGATTTAAGCTTTTAATGGTTCCCGAGACTTTCAGTATCTTGAAAACCACTCTTGATTCCCCTAATCTTGTTATTAATCCTAATCCAGCAATAACCTTTGGAACGGATTTGTTGTTGCACTTTATCACAGATGTTTGTCCATTCTCATTATACAAATTTTTTACAATCCTTAAGCTCATTTGTGACATACCTAATTCACCGTAAAATTCTAAAAGCGTTGACCAGATTACACTTTCTAAATCCGAATAAACAACTGGTTCTTCTGAAATAATTTTGAATGAGATATATCGTTCTTTCTCTCTTAATGTAGGCGATAGGATTTTTAGTTTTTTATATTGTTCCATCTTATCCTAACTCCCGGCATAATCCATTTCTCGGATTTCTTCTCTTTTATTTGTTTGATTATATTTTCAGGAATTCTCGAAATCGCATCTTTAGTTTCATTCGGTTTCAATCCTAATTGATTCGCCATCGACATCATTATCTGTGGGTCTCTCAACTCGAAGTGTGATATTCCCCCCGAACATAAAATTATCGGTGCATGGAATTTTTTAGCCAACCTAACATTATTAGACACGTGTCTAATTATAGAATTCCTAGTTCTTTTGCTCGCCAACAGAATTTCCCTGAAATTAACTTCAATGGCAACATTATTTTTTGCAGCGGATTTAAGTAAAACCTGATTTAACCCCGAGTCGTTCCTATTATTTTCGGGATGCGTCAAAATATCAACTTCAGGAGTTTCGCATGCCAATCTGTTCATCTTCAAATTCCCGCCTTGTACAAGCAGTATATCAAACATCTTCCTCCGTTCAACTAGCCTGTGCAGTTCATTAGGACTTCTTGCTTCAAACCCTAGATAAATTTCAATGGCAACATTCCGACTAGCTTTTGCTATCTCTTCTTTCAATTTCTTTAATTGATTCTCATTCTGGAAATACTCGGCAAAACAGATTCCAGTATATCCCAATTCCTTAGCTGTAGATGCCAATTGTTCCAAACTACTGGTTCCACCGCTGAACGCACTGTGGACATGCAAATCAAAAAATTTCATAATAAGAATTAATCTTTGGTTAATTTAATCCTCTTGATTTCTTTCCTGCAGCTGTCTGGCCATGGAATACTCTTCTTCTGTTAGCGGGATTTCTTATCCAGTTGATTTTAGGATCATTAATTATATTAGGATGGTTAGGATCAACCATTACAATCTCGTACCAATCACTGACACCATCTGACCCAACCCAATAAGAATTCAACACCTCCAAGTTGCTGAACTTTCTTTGTGCCTTCTCTTCAGCAATCCACTGCAACCCTTTCGGAGTGAAATGAACCAATCCAGCATGGCTTGGCCCTCTTCCCTTATCAGGTTTTCTCCTTCTTCTACCGCCTTTCTTCACTCTCACTCTAGCGATAGCATATCCCAGCTTGGCTTTGTAGCCTACTTCTCGCGCCCTGTCCAATCTGGTAGGGTTTTCAGCCCTGACAACCACATTTTCCTTTCTCCACTCAACTAACCTTTGTTTTAGTATATCCCCTAGATTTTCCTTAGGTTTCTTCCATGTTTGTCTTAAAAACTGATACAACCCCTTTGGCATAACATTCACTTTATCGATAAGGTTTATATTTCTTTCCACCCATTAAATATCTTAGATAAAATGTCAGGTTCATTAGTTAAGATCATAGTTGGTGCGGTTTTAATTGTTGTAGGTGTTTGGTGGATCGTTCAAGGTTCTGGCTATATCCAGCCTGTGAAGGATGCGGGCTTTGTTACAAGCAGGCCGGCACTTGCAGACCTGATTACACTGGTCAATGGAGGACTACCACCATTTATTGTTCTTATCGGACTCTTAGTAGTATGGCTTGAATGGGATAATTTCAAAATACAAAAAGAGCTTGCTAAAGAAGAAAAGAAAGAGTAGACATACATTATTTATGGGCGTGCAGATTTCTAGCATCATTCTCTCCAAGGAAATTGAATTAAGAGACTTGTCTGGAAAGAAGATTGCTATAGATGCGTTCAACACGATTTTTCAATTCCTTTCAATCATCAGAGACAGGATGACAGGAGAGCCTTTGAAAGACCATTCAGGCAATGTTACTAGCCATCTTTCAGGCTTGCTTTACAGAACTGCAAATTTAATAGAGGCAGGCATATCTCCAGTTTTCGTCTTTGACGGGCAATACCCGGAATTCAAGAAAAAAACCATCGAAGAGAGGCAGAAAGTGCGGGAGGAGGCAAGGAAAAAATGGGAGGATGCTGTCAGGAAGGGCGAAAAGGCGATCAGGTATGCGCAGGCCGCTTCGCAAATGGATGAAGATATTCTGGAGAGTTCAAAGAATATCTTGGAATTAATGGGCATTCCTTGGATACAAGCACCATCCGAGGGTGAGGCTCAATGTTCTTATGTATGCAAAAAAGGTGAGGTGTTTGCCACAGGCTCGCAGGATGCAGATAGTTTGTTATTCGGTTCGCCACGACTTGTAAGAAATCTGTCTATAAGCGGAAGGAAAAAAATGCCGGGCAAGGAAGTATACATAGAAGTCAAACCACAGTTAATCGAGCTAAACAACATTCTGAAAACGTTAAATCTGACAAGAGAACAGCTGATAATGATCGGATTGCTGATAGGAACTGATTATAATGAAGGCGTGAAAGGCGTTGGACCGAAGACTGCATTGAAACTTGTGAAGGAGCACAAAACTTTGGACAAATTGCTGACTTCGGTTGAATTTCCCGGCGAAATTGACATAGAAAGAGTTTTCAATTTTTTCTTGAACCCGCCCTATACGGATAACTATAATCTGAAACCAAACGAGACAGATAAAGAAAAACTGCTCAAGTTCATGGTCGACGAACATGATTTCTCGCAGGAAAGGATGGAAAAAATTATTGATAAACTCCAGGAAAGCTATGGCAAAACAAAGCAATCTAGCCTAAGCGGATGGGTTAAATAAATTTAGAAAAACAAATGATTTATCATGACAGTTTCTGAAAAGGTTGTAGAACTTGCGAAAAGGAGAGGATTCTTTTTTGTAAGCAGCGAGATATACGGTGGCGTAGCCGGGCTGTATGACTACGGTGCAATCGGGACTATGCTTAAAAGAAAATTAGAGAATACGTGGAGAAGATATTTCTTGAGATTAAATGAGAATTTTTTCGAGATAGAAACAGCAAACATAATGCCGGAGAGAGTTTTTGAAGCATCTGGACACATAACTAACTTTGTAGATCCTGTTGCAAAATGCATGAAATGCGGTACTTTCCACCGTGCCGACCAAATAATGGAAGAATTTTTGCATGAAAACTTCGAAGGTAAAACTGCACAAGAGTTGACTGCATTAATCAAAAAACATAATGTGAAATGTCCGAGATGCAAGGGAGAATTTGGAGAGGTTTCTGTCTTAAACATGATGTTTCCTGTCGACATGGGAGCAGGCAAAGAATCACGCGGATATTTACGGCCAGAAACAGCACAGGGAGCTTATGTGAATTTTCTAAGACATTTTAACATACTTCGAATGAGATTACCTCTAGGATTGGCTATAGTCGGCAAGGCATTCAGAAATGAGATATCACCGCGTCAATTGCTTCTGCGACAAAGGGAATTCACACAGGCTGAACTGCAAATATTTTTCGACCCTAAAAAAACAGACGAACATGAGGACTGGAAGGGCATATCCAAATACAAGCTCATGGTTCTATCTGGGAAAAAAATAACGGAAGTTAGTTGCGAAAATATTGCCAAAAAATTCAAACTACCGAAATTTTATGTCTATCATCTTGCAAAAGTTCAGCAATTCTTCTTGGATACACTGAAAATACCAAAATCAAAATTCAGATTCCGCCAGCTTTCAGACGAGGAAAAGGCATTCTACAACAAAATTCATTTTGATGTCGAGATTGAACTGGAAGGAATAGGTTTCAAGGAATGCGGCGGTGTGCACTACAGAACAGACCATGATTTATCTGGTCATCAGAAGATTTCAAACCAATCGCAAGAAATATTTTATGATGGTAAAAGATTTATCCCGCATATATTAGAACTATCATTTGGTGTAGATAGAATCTTTTATGCTCTTTTGGAATTGAATTACGCGGAAGACAAAGACAGGATAATCCTTAAATTGCCTGCGGGTTTATCACCATTTACAGTCGCAGTATTTCCTCTGGTGAACAAGGACAAACTTCCAGAGAAAGCGCAGAAAATTTATAGTGAACTAAAACAATGTTTCGATACAGTCTATGACGATACGGGAAGCATAGGCAAAAGATATTACAGACAAGATGAAATCGGTACATTTCTGGCGGTCACTGTGGACGAGGACACTTTAAGAAAGGACACAGTAACTTTAAGAAATCGCGATACTACCAAGCAGATCAAAGTCAAAACAGATAAATTAATTGAAGAAATAAGGAAATTAACTAACCTCTGAAAACTCTCGCATTGGGCGGGCAGCAAATCAGCACATCCTCGTCTACACCGACGATGTCCCCATCGCTCGCATTTATAGTCTTCTTCAGCCTTTCCACCGCGCGCTTCAATTCGTTGATGTCAGCCTCTCTAAGTTCCTTTATCCTCAGGAAGACAAGCTTGCCTTCCCTTACCATCTCCTGTATCTTTTCGGCGTCAGAATAAGCCTTCAGATTTTCGACAGCCACCTGAAAATTTCTTTCCTCTCTGAAAGCATTCTCATCGAGTTCTATTCTATCTTCAGGATTCTGTTCTGGTGGTTTGCCAAAAAGCGCCATTGTTATCTGATATAGATTCGGTTTATAAATTTAAATAACTGATTAGTCAAAAAAATATGGTTCAACTCAATTCTCTTCTTTTCTGTTCTAGAGCAGAGACAACACTCCAAATCTTCGTCCTAGCATAAAGAGGCATATTAGGGTCGTTAGTTATCTCGTCAAGGATATGTATGGCAGTGCTTATCCTCAGTTCCCACGTGTCGCCATTGTTATTCAGATTCGTCTTGGATTCTTCAGCCGCAGCCCGGATGTTCTTCGGCACAGTCCTATCGTTGATAATCTCATCCAATATTCTCATCACAGGTTCAAATTCTGCTAATTCCATATCCAACACCTATTTCACCAATTTTCTCAATTCTGCTTCCATTTCCTTTAGTTTTGCCGTTATCTTTTCTTCAGTCTTTCCCAAGGAATTAATCCTTACCTCAATTGCTTCTTTGGTTTCCCCAAGGTCCTTTTTCAGTTCTTCAACCGGCTTGCTTACCATTATCTGTCCGGTGATTTTATAAGCTTTTTCATTCTTGGTAGAATCAAGCTCTTCCAGCGCCTTGCTTATCTCCATAAGTTGCAGCTGCATGGTTTCCTTCTGTATCAATACAGACTGTAGCTGCTGCTGGTATGTCTGGAACTGCCCCACCATTTCCCTTGTCTGCTCGTCATCCAATTTTATCAACCTCTTCCAGCATGTTCACCGTCGAGATGTAAGAATTAATGACGGCTTTCAAATAGTTCAACTTCTTGCTTTTTATAACTATTTCGAGAACGTCGTTTTTGACATTCAGGACGGTTTCTACTGTTTCGTCATTCTTGATGTCTGGCTCCAGGCTTTGCTTAACTAATTCTGGTCTTGAGCATTTTAGAATTAAAGTTGCCTCGTGCATGAACTATTGTTCCAGAACAAAGTTTAAATTAGTTATCTGGCCAGAACTCTTTTCACAACTTCAGGTCTTTCAAGTACAAACACCCTGTGCCCACAGTAAGGACACCTTATCCTATCTTCAAGTTTGGCTACAGTCTTCTTGCATGATATACACTTATACACTCACACTACCCCTTGGAAAATATGCTTGTCCAGTGAACTTATTACCACATTTTTCACACTTAAAGATTCCTTTGGATAATCTTTTTGCATAAGGCAAACTGCATCTAGGGCACACATGCCTTTGTTTCTCTATTTTCTCTATATCCCTGACTAAATCACGTGCTTTCTTCCCGTATCTCGGACCAAATCTCCCGGCAGAACCAACTTTCTTTGTCGCCATAAAATCACTTCAATATCCTGAACTTCTGTTTTGTAGCTATCTGTTCTAGTATCGTTTTTAATTGCTCGTCTGTAATCATTGCGCCTATTTTACCAGATTGGTAGAGTTGCATGAGATATAATTCCAATTGGTTCGCTATCTCAGGCTTTACAAGCCTGATTCTTCCCAATCTTTCGGTGGCTTCCTTTGTTAGAACTTTCTTCAAAACAGCCTTCTTCATTATTTCCATTTGTTGCAACTGCTCGGCTTCTTCATTCATTGTTTGCTCACTTCATGCGCTACTTTATCCAGAAGCTTCCTTCCAGCAGGTGATAATTTTCTTCCGATTTTATTCGTATTCTTTTCGACAAACCCAGCGGTTTCTAATTGTTGCATAATTTTTCTTACTATGCTTCCGGAAGACTTCCTAAAATGGGCTGGTTTGTGTCCACGTCTTTTCTTACCACCAAAATAGCTCCTCAATCTCCCAACACCGACATCCCCGTCGACATACAACCTTCTTAAAATGGTAGCACTTCTGACATGCCAGAAATCGTCTTGCTGGGGTATTCTCTCCCTATGCGCACCCGACTTGACAAACTGGCTCCATGCAGGAGGAGAGATTTCCTTGACCTTCTTCAGCTCTTCCTTTAGCATGCTGTTGAATTTCTGTGCGTCAACTTCTCTTGGCGAAATCATACTATATCCTTTGGAATCACAAGATTTTAATACTTTTTCGTTTTATTTATACCCAATAACAAAAATTGCCATACCACCCATACATTCAACTTTCTTACAATCTCTGAACCCAACACCTTCTAGCATTTCCTGTATTTTATCTGAGGAGTATATTTGAGGCGCCTCCTCACCACCAACCATTAAATCCATTAGTTGTATATCTGCAATGTTCCACATAGAAGGCTGTAAAGAGTCTGTTGTTGGTTCTATAACTATGACAAATCCATCTTTATCGAGTACTTCATAAGCTTTTTTCAAGTAATTTAATCCATAGTTTTTGAATGCTAATTTTCTATATAAGAAAACTAAATCATACTTTTCTTTCTTACCCCATTTATCTTTGGATGCTTCTCCCTTTTTTGATGTAATGACCTCCTCTGGACCTTTTTGGCAGGTAAATCTCTCAAATAATTTTTCTATGAATGGTAAATGATCTTCAAGACCAGCTATTACATAGCTTATTTCTGGCTTTTTATTCAGAAGCTCATTTACAAAGGTAATTCCTACTTCTCCTGTTATAACACGATTAACATTTGATAAATTCAATTGGCCTACAAGTTGTTTACTTAAATGTATCATTATCGAGTTTGCGACTTCGTAATATAGATATATTATATTCTTTTCACCATGGAAAAGTTCCATAGAAGTATTTGGTTTACCCGATCTTACCACATCTGGTAACTGATACCAATAATTCCAGGTCTTATTAATTAATTCTAAATAATTACCTAAATAATATTCACTTGATTTAATCAAGAATGCTTCTACAAGCTTAGAATTTCTATAAAAATGTGTTCTATTTTTATATTCTCTTTCGATGAAAGTATGTGCTTCCAATCCGTACAGTAATCTTCCTAAAGCTTTTTTGTTTAGTTTCAAATCTTTAGCTATCTGTTGCAAAGTTGCACTTTTATTAGAGAGATACTCAAATATACCTAATTTTATAGCAGTTGACATTATCAAAGTTTTCAAAAAAGCATTTGATTGTAGAAACAAGTCGGCTCTTCCAACCAATTCTAATTCATTATGCATTGCTCTATGTAGAATTTCGATAATCTCTTCGTTGAAATTTCTAAAATTTAATAAAACTTTTAACAAGTCTTGAGTTAGTTGCATATCTATATTTTATACGGATATCTATAAACCTTCTTACAGTTCAGGCACAATATTCTGATTGTTTTTGTTGACTTGTCCAGTCTTACTTGGCTGGTTATTCCAGGTTTTAATAGCGTGTTGCATTTTTTGCAGAATTTTTTCTTTTCATCTTTTGATAATCTGACATTATAACGTAAACCTATCTTTCGTGCTAATTCTACATATCGCCTGCTTCTTTCAGGATGTTTTCTAAATTCTTTCTCTGCAAGCGAGAATAGAATTTCTATCCTTTCTTCTGCAATTTTTGTCTGCCATTCCGGCTTTTGCGATCTTCTCATAAGTTTAGTTATGCTTTAGAAAATTAAAGGATATCATTACAGTAAATGGTTACTGATAAATTTTTTGAATTTCTTGCTTTTCCAATATGCCATTTCAGGAGTGTTCTCTAGTTCAAATATGATAATCTCAGAATTCTTTACAGGTTTCCGGGGGTTTCCCGAAACTTTTGCCAGGATTTCCGGTTCGATATGCCAATGATTTTCCTTATCGACATACGATTCTATTGTCAGTACTTTAGCAGATTTTACGTTCATACGAAGCTGTTCTTCCACAAGCCTTTTCGCACAATCAAATATAGTCTCTCCCCAGATTATCAAACCATGTGGAAATCTTATAGCATTTAGTTTGTCATGTCTGGGTAGTCCATCGAACCAATGAACGGCATAAAACTTTTCACCGTCCCATGTTATTATTTCCGGAGCTAGATGAGTGCCTCCTACAATCTCATTTTCAATCGGCTTGCCGAAATTCGCTTCGTTGTTGACGGCTTTGTACCCACTTGATGTAATCTTATCCATAATTATTAAATGGGGTCGCAGGGATTTGAACCCTGAACCTCCAGCGTTCTTGAGTAACTTCCCAAGGCTGGTGTCATACCAAGTTAGACCACAACCCCCTAAGAATGATACACAGTTTGGCTTTTAAAATTAATGGGGACCCCGAGATTTGAACTCGGATCGCGACCAATCTGTCCTTAACCCCAAGGTCGAATTCTAACCAAGTTATACCAAGTCCCCAACAAGAACAATATTTGATTTGAAGTTAAATTCTTTATATATGCCTTCAGAAGAGAAACCATTCTCAATAGTCACTGAAACCATTGTAGGCAGAACAAAGGAAGACTATGAAAAATTCGGCAATAAAGCTACAGGATATATCGGCAAGCATATAGTTGGTACTGGTGAAGATGCGCATCTGACAACAAAAGTATATATCGATTTGTTAAAACCGCATGTAATTCTAGTTGCCGGTAAACGTGGGTCGGGCAAGTCTTATTCCGCATCAGTGATTTTAGAAGAATTTCTCTCACTGCCAGAAGGATTCCGTCAGAAGATGGCATTTGTCGTTTTCGACCCTGTGGGTATTTATTGGAGCATGAAATTTCCAAACGAGACTCAAATTCAATTATTAAACAACTGGGAACTTGAACCGAAAGGATTCGATAAAATAAAGATTTACGTTCCTGAAAAACAGCTAGAAGAATATGAGAAAGCTGAGATACCAGTTGACGGTACAATTAGTATATCCTTGAGCGACTTGACAGCTGAAGATTTAATCCTCGCATTTAATTTGGAAAGAACAAGTGAATTCGCTGTTACTCTGGAAAAGAATTTCAATTCTCTGTTGGAAGCTGATAAAACATTCGGTTTAGACGATTTAATCGATTCAATCACAAGCGATGCAAAAGCAAAAAAGGAAACTAAAGATGCGCTAACAAGTTTGTTGGATGTGCTGTCTCAATGGGGCATAATTAAAAGAGAGGGGACTAGAGTTAGCGAATTAATTAAGCCTGGTGAGGTGATAGTTTTTGATTTTTCGCGACTGAAGTCTCAAGAAGTAAGGACATTAGTTGCAGGATTAATCACAAGGGAAATTCTACACCAAAGAATTCTGTCGAGGAAAGAAGAGGAAGTAGCGAAAATCACGGGCGAGAGGCAGAATATAAAATTTCCAATGACGTGGTTGGTTTTTGAGGAGAGCCACAATTTCATCCCAAATGACAAGGATGTCAGTTCAAGCGCAGATATCAAACGAATAGCGAAGGAGGGAAGAGAACCTGGGGTAGGACTGATTTGCATAACCCAGATGCCTGCTAAAGTCCACCAGGATGTGATATCCCAAACAGACACTGTGATATCTTTTAGATTGACAAGCCGGGATGACTTGGAATCTCTTCACGCAGTGATGCAGACTTATGTCCAAGAGGAATTGGAGAAGTATCTAAACAGATTGCCACGCACGCCAGGGTCAGCCGTAATTCTCGATGATAACTTGGAAAAGATATTCACGGTCAATATACGTCCAAGAGTCAGCCACCATGCGGGTGGGACTGCGGTTGTGGGTTAGTAAATCTTTTTAAGCCTAACCCATAAAGCAGAAGAGCTTATATACAATATTATGCAATATTATTTTATGAAAGGTGTATCTACCATAATAGCCACTTTGATGATTCTCGTCATTGTTCTGGCACTGGGAGGACTGGCATACACTTTTATTTCAGGAACAACTACACAAAGGATAGCAGTTATACTGGAGGTAGACGCAAGTATCACCCAATGTGATGCAACTACCGATGTGATAACAATTGGAGTTAGAAATTCAGGGACATCATCGTTGCCATTGTCATCAGTCATAATAACAGGGGCGAACTCCACAGGAGGCGTTATCCCGTCTGTTTCATGTTCGGCTACAGGAACCTTAGCTGCCGGCGGCAGAGCAACATGTGACAATACAGTAACAGGATCTGACGGTAACAATAACATTATAGTCTCCGCTGGGGGATCATCTGCATCGGGAGTCGTTTTTTGCATTTAATTTAAAATCTTGGTTATAGTCCCGATTCCTTTAGTCTTGCCTTCCCTGAAAATGAATCTGTCCCCTTCTTCCAGATAATGTGGCGAATACTTGAAAGCAAATCTAATTTTCCCATTTTCCCCAGATTTCAAATATTCCTTGTCAATTAATTCGACCTTAGCAGATTCACCTACTGTAAACAAGTGAATTACCGGCTCGTATCCATTTGTTATCCTTGTCGGATGCGTAAGAATCAGAACTTCGGCCTCGAAATTCTTCGCAGGGCTCGGGCTTAATTCCGGCGAGCAAAGTATCATTCCTCTCTTAACGTCATCATAATTCACTCCTCTCAATGCAACTCCAACTACAAATCCTGTGTCAGCCTCTGCCAGCCTATGGTAATGCATTTCAATACTAGGAGCTTTGACTTTCTTCATCTTTCCTGTCGCATCTGGTCCTAACAACAATTCACTTCCAGCCTGCAGCCTTCCCTGCTTGATGGTCCCAGAGATTACAGTCCCAACACCAGATACATTGTATATCTTGTCGATGAACATCAGGAAAGGTTTGTCAAGATTTCTTCTCCTTTCTGGCAATGCTAACAAAGTCTTATTCAAAATATCATACCCTTCCAAGGTTACTGCGGAAGTTCTTATTATCGGAACGATTGTGTCAAGCTTGTCAATAACAACGTTCAAGTCATTCTCGTCCTTTACCAAGTAAGGAACCCTACCGACATGTTTTAATAATTCCTCCATTTGTAATTCTGTTTCTTCAATTTTTCTTTTACCGATTTTGTCAACTTTTGTAATGCAAACTATTACAGGCAGATTTACCGCTAGCAACAGCCCAAGGTGTTCCTTGGTCATATTCATCACACCATCGTCAGCGGCTACTACTAACATCCCGTAATCAATATCTTGTCCGACTACTCCACGAATTGCTGTCCTGAGGAATCCTTCATGTCCAGGCGCATCGACAAAACTGATCATCTTGTCGGATTGCTCGACAACTCTGCTTCTTTCTTTTTTGTCCAAAGGATTTTTCAAATGCAGAGGTTTGTTGTCCTTGAATCCCAACAGTGCGTAATGCAAATCAGCAGACAGGTTTCTTTCAATTTCATGCGGTAAAGTGTCAAGAAACAACCAATTCTTCAACTCGGTGTCCTGCTTTCCAGTCATCAAAGTTCCTATTAATGTAGATTTGCCGTGGTTTACATGGCCGCTGCTTGCAATGACTATGTGCGATTTGAACCCGTTTGTATAAGCTTTGTTAATCACAATCTTTCCAAGGAGATTTCCATTATCAGCGAATTTCTCAATTTTGGCAACATTAGCATTATTTTCTGATGCCACAACTTTCAGAACATTCAACGTCTCTTCAAATTCCAATTCGGTTAACCCCTTTGTCTTGCCGTCGTCGTCAACGCCAATCACGTATACAGCAGTACCCCTGCCAATTTCCAACAGGTATTTCATTTGGGAAGCAAGGTGCTGTTTTTTATCCTGTTTCAGATGAGTTGCACTACTCAGCTTCTCCTTGAATTCAATATTCTTGTTCTCTTTGTTCGGCACTATAGACATGTCATCAGATACTGATTTACAGCTCATGCTTATAAAGTTCACTCAGGAAATATCTGCCCCATATACCAGATCGCAAATTGCAATAATGACTTTCCAAGTCTTCTTTCTCTATGGGTTTCAGGCAAAAGATCTGTAGCAGCTATGTAGATGAACCCGCCTGCAGCAAATGCCAGCATTCCAGCTTCGAAATTTCCAAATACAGGCAAATAATAGAAACCAAGCAGAGCCCCCAATACAGCTGTAAGTTGCGCCAAAAGGTTATAAGCGAACACCCTAAATCTGCTCAATTTTGCATGGAGCATTATTGCAAAATCCCCTATCTCTTGCGGTAGTTCGTGGAACAAAACAGCCATCGAGGTTAAAAGTCCTAATTTCATGTCTACCAAAAAGCTAGCGGCGATAATCACACCATCCAAGAAATTATGAAAGGCATCGCCAATTGTAATGAGATATCCGACAGGATGCGCCTTTTCTTCTTCAGGGTGCGATTTTCCATGTTCGGTAATGTGTTCAAGCGAGTGGTGGTGGTACCAGAGAAGAGTTCTTTCACCTAGATAGAATACGATTATGCCGAGAAGAGAATAGACAAGAACATTTCCCGCAGACTGTAGTTCGACAGCTTCCGGCAAGAGATCTAAAAACGCTACACCAAGCAGAGATCCTATGGCGAAGCTTATTAAGTATTTTGAAAGGAACATCGCCCAAGACTTTTTGTAAAGAAGGAGAATCCCGCCGATTAAAGCAGCTATGCTTATCGCAAAGACTATTCCTAAGATAGCAAGCAGTACCATACAAATAGATTAAACGTTTAAAATAATATCTGTTGAATAGTAAAGATGAGACAATGACGACAAAACAGGGATATCCAAAATTCGGGGAATTGGTTTTTTGCACAGCCAGAAGAATCAGCCAGTTTGCTGCATGGTGCTCTCTTGACGAATACCAGAACCTCGAAGGCATGATTCACATTTCCGAGGCTGCTGGCAAGTGGGTGCACGACATCAAGAAGTTCATCAAGCCGAACAAGCAGTATGTTGCAAAAGTTGTTAAAGTGGATCCGCAAGCAAACGTGCTCAACCTAAGCTTGAAGCGAGTATCGAGAAGCGAGGAGAGAAATAAATGGAATGAATTCAAGAAAGAACAACGTGGCTTCGGTATCCTAAAAGTTATGTCAAAGGAGTTGGGCATATCAATTGATGATGCTCGAGAGCAGATAGGATTCAAATTGCAGGAAGAATTCGGCGACATTTATTCAGGTTTCGAGGAGATTAACAAATCACCATCCGTATTGTCAGAACTTGGGATACCACAGAAATGGCATGATGCTATAAAGAAAATTCTCGAAAAAGCTTTCGTGGAAAAAGAGTTCGAGATAAAAGCCGAGCTTCAGATGGTGAGTTATGAAGGTGATGGTGTGGAAAGAATCAAGAAACTGTTGCAAAGTCTTGAGAAAAGTGGCGTATCAGTCTCTTACATATCGGCCCCGAAATACAGACTTGGCCTCAAAACAAAAAATCCTAAATCTGATACAAGGAAGTTCGAACAGGACATCCAAAAGATCATATCAGAGGCTGACAGATCCAATGTAAATGCAACTTATAGTATGATGTAATGAAGCTCAACAAATGTACCAATTGCAACGTGTACACTTTCAAGCAGCTCTGCCCCAAATGCGGAAATAATGCAAAAAATCCGAACCCTCCGAAGTATTCACCTGAAGATGTATACGGCAAATACAGACGCCTGGGTAAACAATTTAAATAAGATATGAAGACAAATAAGTGATATGGCAACAAGAATATTCGAATCTGAAAAACCCAAATTGAAAGATCCTCTCTTTATCGAAGGTCTGCCGGGAATAGGCCATGTCGGCAGAATAACGGCCCAGTTTATTGTCGACGAGTTGAAAGCGAAAAAATTTGCAGAATTGTTATCATCCCATTTCATGCATTATGTTCTTTTGCAGCAGTCGTCCTCTGTTCATGTGCTCAAGAACGAGTTTTATTATGCGAAAGGCAAGGGCAGAGGGCAGAGAGATTTGATTATACTTGTCGGCGATTCGCAGAGCATCGATCCTGAAGGGCATTACGAGATTTCTCATGAAATTCTTGATTACATCAAGAAATTTGGTGTAAAGGAAATGATAACACTCGGCGGTCTTGGGATAGGCGAAGTCAAGGAAAAGCCTAAGGTCATAGGTGCTGTGAGCGATGAGGGACTGGACAAGAAATACAAGAATTATGGCATTACTTTTGATGCCGGAAATAAAGTGGGAACGATAATTGGTGCATCCGGTCTGCTACTCGGTTTGGGTAAAGTTTATGGAATGAAAGGGATATGTCTGCTTGGTGAGACATCCGGCTATCCTATTCTGCCAGATCCACGCGCCGCCGAAGCTGTATTGAAAGTTTTGATGAAAATGCTGAACATCAAACTAAACATGGGCAAACTCGACGAAAAGGTAAAGGAAATGGAGGAATTTATCAAGAAGATAGAAGAAATGCAGAGGAAAGCTATAGGTCAGATGATGCAGCAGCAAGTGCCGCCAACAGGGAAGGAAGGGAAAGAAGAGTTAAGCTACATAGGGTAAACGTATTATATGAAGGCGATTTCTACTATTATAGCGTCTATTCTGATGCTGACGATCACGATTGCTTTGGCAGGGACGGCTTACTTATATGTCTCTGGGTTATTCACCGGCAAGACATCAACAACATTTTCATTAGTAGACTCTGTAAACGATACTGTAATTATAAGAAATGATGGGACGGAACCGATAGATGCCTTTTCGTCTGTTAAAATAGATGGTAACGACGCTGTTTATCGTGTATCCAAGCAGGATTCCTCGCTTGTAGGTTATTGGAAGATGGACGAAAGCTCTTGGACAAACGATTGCACAACAAACTCGATAAAAGATTCTTCCGATAAAAATAATAACGGAAAATCATGTACAGGCGGAGCTGACTATGGCAGTCCAGCTTCAGGCTATTTCGGAAATGGTGCAGGATTCACATCAAACGGAGGATACATACAAGTACCGCATTCTGCTTCTTTGGGCATAACACAGGAAATCACCATTGAGACATGGATAAAAACAAATAGTGATACATGGGAGAGTTTGCAAGCTCCTCTCCAGGAATCTATGTATATGTCACAGATCCTACACAGTATAACACAGGCCAATGGTATCATGTCGTTTGCACAGGTTCCAAGTTAGGCAACTACTTCAAGGTTTACGTCGGTGGCGTACAAAAGGCCTCAGCAAGTTGGTTTTCCTCCGGTGATATAGCCAATGAAGCACGCCCACTTAATATAGGCGGCAATCGGCAAGCACCATTCTTCAGCGGTATGATAGATGAAGTTAAAATTTATAATCGTGCCTTGTCAGCACAAGAAATAAAAGCTGAATACGACATAGGCTCGCAAATAAATCCCGGCGAAATAGCAACAATGAAGATATACAACCAATTATCAAGAGGAACACACACCCTAAGGTTGTGCACATCCAGCATGTGCAATACGGCTATTCTGGCAATTCAGTGAATCTTTAAAAACATTCCCCAACAATAAGATATTCATGCCCACGAAGCTTTTGATGCCAAAAGAAGAATACCTAGCATCTGGTGTACATATCGGCATGAAGCAAAAGACAGACCAGATGAAGGATTTTATTTACAAAATTAGGGAAGACGGGCTTGCTGTATTGAACTTGAGTAAGATTGACGAAAGAATAAAAACCGCATCAAAATTTCTGACCAAACGTGAGAATATACTGGTTGTAACCAGGAAGACCATTGCATTCGACGCAATTAAAAAGTTTGCAGAGGTTGTGAACGCGCATGTTGTAGCAGGCAGATTCATGCCAGGCACACTCACAAACCCTTCTTACAAAAATTTTTTTGAAGCTCAGGCAATAGTGATTGTGGATCCGCTAAGTGATATACAGGCTTTGCAGGAGGCCGTCAAGGCACGCGTTCCGATAGTGGCTCTGTGCGACACGTTTAACGAAGTGAAGGACATCGATTTGATTGTACCCGCGAACAATAAAGGCAAAAAGTCACTCGCAACAATTTTCTGGCTGTTAGCGCGAGAAATTCTAAAAGAAAGAGGACAGATAGAATCGGATAAAGACTTTAAATACGAAATAAAGGATTTCGAAGGAACGCCTGAAGCAAGTTAACTACATTCAAGTAATTTCTAACTTAGATTCTTAATCACAATTGTTACTCTACAGAAAATGGTATTTAAGTCGAACATAAAGTCTTCTAAGAGCCTAAAAACACAAGATGTTGTGTTTAAATAATTCCAGGAACACAATTATACATATGAACTGTCCATACTGCAGCAGCGAGGATACAAAAGTTATAGACAAGCGTCCCAGCGACGACAAAACGTTCAGAAGACGCAGGGAATGCGATAAATGCCACAAGAGATTCACGACATATGAGCGGATAGAGATTGTGCCGTTGACAATAATCAAGCGCGACGGTCGCAGGGAAGATTTCGACAGAAACAAGATAAGAATAGGGATAATGAAAGCCTGCGAAAAGAGACCGATAAACCAGGAAAAGATAGAAAAAGTTGTGGACGAAATCGAGAACGAACTAAGGAACATGGATTCAACCGAAATAAAATCAAAAATTATTGGTGACATGGTGAGTGAGAGATTAAAAACATTGGACGAGGTTGCTTACATCAGATTTGCTTCTGTCTATAAAAAGTTTAAAGACATAGAATCCTTTGAAAAAGAACTTAAAGAACTTAAACGAGGATAGATTTTTATGGACGGCCTTGATCAAAGAGTTCAGCTTGTTGGTGAGCAGAAAGGCTTGAAAATACCAAGGATGTTTACAAAGGAAGATCAAAATGTTTTTGATACAGTTGAATGGGAAAAGAGGACGTCACTAATAAAAAACCCTGATGGTACCGTTGTATTCCAGATGGACAATGTTGAAATTCCGAAATTCTGGTCGCAGACTGCACTGGATATTCTCGCGCAGAAATATTTCAGAAAGCGAGGAGTTCCACAATATGATGCAAATGGAAATCCGGTTCTAGATGCGAACGGTCAGCAAATTCTCGGTAGCGAGACGTCATTGAAGCAAGTTATTCACAGGCTTGCAGGATGCTGGACATGGTGGGGAAAGAAATACAATTATTTTGCAACAGAAGGTGACGCACAGGCATTTTATGATGAAATCTCATACACACTGTTACAACAATTCGCGGCACCAAATTCACCTCAATGGTTCAACACAGGATTGCAGTGGGCTTATGGAATCACTGGATCAGCACAGGGGCATTGGTATGTGGATCCCGACACAAAGGAATTGACACAATCGAAAGATGCTTATTCCCACTCGCAATGTCACGCATGCTTCATCCAGCCCGTAAGAGACGATTTGGTTAATGAAGGCGGTATTTTAGATTTAGCTGTTAGGGAAGCAAGAATTTTCAAATATGGAAGTGGGACAGGGACGAATTTCTCAAACTTGAGAGCCAAAGGCGAACATTTGTCAGGTGGGGGAACATCAAGCGGAGTGATGTCTTTCTTGAAGATTTACGATACTGTCGCAGGCTCGATTAAATCTGGAGGCACAACTCGCAGAGCAGCAAAGATGGTTCTGTTGAACATCGACCATCCTGAGATAGAGTCATTCATAAGATGGAAGGCGAACGAAGAGAAAAAATTCGCAACATTAGTTGGCGCGGGATTAGTCGATGGTTATAATATCGAATCTGCAGGCGAACATGTCTTCGGCCAGAATTCTAATAATTCAGTTCGTGTGACAGATGAATTCATGAAGGCCGTTATCGATGACAAGGATTGGAACTTGACATGGAGAACCGATGGCAGAATTGCGAAAACAATCAAGGCTCGTCACTTGTGGGATGCGATTGCGCAGGCAGCATGGGAATGTGCCGATCCGGGATTGCAATTCGATACAACATACAATGATTGGCATACATCACCTGCATCCGGTAGAATAAATGCAACTAACCCGTGCAGTGAGTTCGCATACCTTGATAATTCGGCATGCAACTTGGCATCATTAAATGTCGGGAAATTCTTAGAAAACGGAGGAACATTCAATGCAGAAACATTCAAGCATGCTGTCCGTTTATGGACGATTGTCCTTGAAATTTCGATTTTAATGGCCCAATTCCCTTCAAAGGAAATCGCTGACGTAACTTACAAGACAAGAAGTCTTGGTTTAGGGTACACTAATCTCGGCTCTATTCTGATGCTGATGGGAATCCCTTACGATTCTGATAAAGCAAGAACAATCGCAGCTGCAATAAGCGCAATAATGGGCGGCGAAAGTTATGCCACATCTGCGGAACTTGCTAGTGTATTGGGTCCTTTTGAGGAATTTGAAAAGAACAAAGAATACATGCTGAGAGTAATTAAAAATCACAGAAGAGCAGTTTACAATGCACCTAAAGAAGAATACGAAAAATTAAGTATAGTGCCTCCCGGCATTGATCATACACAGTGTCCCGAATATCTTTTGAAAACAGCGATAGAATCCTGGGACAGGGCGCTGATGTTGGGCGAGCAATATGGATACAGGAATGCACAAGCCACTTTGATTGCTCCGACAGGGACCATCAGTTTTGTAATGGACGCTGATACAACCGGGGTGGAGCCGGATTTCGCTTTGGTCAAGTTCAAGAAATTGGTTGGCGGGGGATATTTCAAGATTGTCAATCAAAGCGTCCCGCATGCACTGAAAAATCTCGGATATACAGAAGACCAGATTAAAGATGTCCTAAGGTACATGGTTGGAAGCAACAGGTTTGAAGGCGTGCCTTACATTAATACATTCACGCTAAAGAGAAAGGGGATAACCGATGATGATATAGCCAAGATGGAAAAGTTGTTGCCGGGCTCGTTGGAGTTGTCATTCGTTTTCAATATCAACACCCTTGGCAAGGACTGCATGGAGAGATTGGGAATCAGGGAGTCGCAGTACACAGAACCTGGTTTCAATTTGTTGAAAGCTCTTGGATTCAGGGATGACGAAATTGAGGCTGCGAATGAATTCATCTGCGGGACACAGACTATAGAAGGCGCGCCGCATCTGAAGACAGAGCACTATCCGATTTTTGATTGCGCAAACAGATGCGGAAAGAAGGGAGAGAGATATATCGATTACATGGCGCATGTGTACATGATGGCTGCTGTACAGCCTTTCCTATCAGGAAGCATAAGCAAGACAATCAATATGCCCAATCATGCCACTGTTGAAGAGATTAAGAAGGTTTATTTTGAATCGTGGAAATTGGGATTGAAGTCGCTTGCGCTTTACCGCGATGGAAGCAAGGTCATCCAGCCGCTTAATGTTTTTAAGGAAAAGAAGGAAGAAATGAGACTGGAAAGAAGAAGACTGCCCGATGAAAGGCAAGCCATTGCGCACAAGTTCAGGGTCGGTAATCAGGAAGGTTATCTGCATGTTGGACTGTTCGATGAGAATACACCAGGAGAGATATTCATCACAGTTGCGAAGCAGGGCAGCACTTTAAGAGGATTGTTGGATTCATTCGCGCAGGCTGTATCTATAGGACTGCAATATGGCGTGCCGCTGAAAGTATGGGTCAGCAAGCACATCAACAACAGATTCGAACCTATGGGGTGGACCGATAATCCGGATATACCTGTTGCCAAATCAATCATGGATTACATTTTCAGATGGCTTGCAATCAAGTTCCTGCCGAAGGAGGATTTGAAGGAACTGGGATTGCTGAACGGGGAGAAGATTGTCATTGAAAAGGAGGCAGAAGACGTCGAAAGTCAGAGCCGGGAGATAGCCAAGTTATCGCAATTCACCAGAGAGAAAGAGGGGTTCAAGTATGACTTGGCCGGAGATGCTCCCACATGCCATGAATGCGGCGGGATGATGGTTAGGAGCGGGAGTTGTTATGTCTGCACCTCATGCGGTGCGACTAGCGGATGCTCTTAAACTTCTTCTGTTAATTATTTTTAATGAATCCTTCCGAGTTCGAGTCCCACAGGATTTATGAACAATCAAAAGTTAATTACGGTCAGCATATAAGGGATTTTATTTTCGGGTTCAATGACGGAATAATAACTACTCTGGCCATTGTTGCCGCGCTTACCGCTACAGGCATTTCCAATCTTATAATAATTTTTGCGGGCATGGCGAACATTTTGGCAGACGGTATTTCCATGTCTCTGGGCGGATACATATCATCCAAGTCTCAGGTGGAAGTCTATAAAAAGATAAAGGGGAGGGAAAGAAAGGAGATCGAAAAATCGCCGGATGCAGAGAGGGAGGAAATAATGCATATATACATGCAGAAGGGTTTCAGGGGAAAAACTCTGGAGAAGATTGTGAAAACGATAACGTCAAAAAAGGAGAGATGGCTGGACGTTATGATGAAGGAGGAGCTTGGATTGGTGGAGAGCAGTTACCCAAACCCCTTGAAAGTGGGAATTATAATTTTCATCGCCTTTCTCATAGGAGGTGGCATACCGCTGGTGCCTTATTTTTTTAACGATGTCAACACGGCGCTTATTATAGCATTGACAAGTTCCTTTGCAAGCATATTCATCCTCGGCAGTCTGAAGAGTATGTTCACGCAGATAGGATGGCTCAGGAGCGGTCTGGAGATGCTTGTTATAGGAGTGTTTGCGGCTTCTGTCGCATATTTTATCGGGGGCGCTGTTCACTACTTTATCTAGACTTGTAAATGAGATAGTCGACCGTGCACCCTAGCAGATAGCTTCCGATTATAAGCAGAATGATTTTTAGTGCTGTGCCAAGCTGTATGTACGAGAAAACATCGAATGCATAGTCTGCTATCAGGAGGGGTATGCCGAAAGTCTTGGCTATCACCAGTTTGCGCAGGCTAAATTCGAAAAATTCCAGATTCATTCGACCACTAGAAAAATATCTTAAGAATAGGTGTTATAAATAAAAAGATACCTTTTTGCAAAAGCCAGACAACAGAAGTGACAGTGGCCATATTAAAAGAAAGGATGTCAAATGCTGCGGCATGGTATGCCACAACCTCTGCAGAAAACCATCCTAGTGCAACATGAGTAGCCAGCACGAATGCCGTCACCGCATCTAGAATTGTCAGAAGATATACAATAACCATAACGGGGAATCTGTTTGCAGAAATATAAACTTTGTTATGGTAAAATCTACATCGCTGTAATCATTGACCACAGGCCTTTGATTATGATCGCTAATCCTAGAATCCATGAGAAAGGCGTTGATACGCCAAAGTAAATTAAAAGCATGATAGCGCCCGATAACACATCTACCCAGTTTGTCACATCAAAATAAATCTTATTGCGCCATCTCATAACAAGTGTCCACATACCCTTTACGAGAATTATCACACCGAAATAGAAAAGCAAGGTGTGGAAGAAAGATACAAAATTTAAAGCCAATAAAGACCCAGCAATTACATCAACAATTCCCCACGAGAACAGCAATGTTTCGAACGGCGTTATTCCACCTGATAAATAGGTTTAATCAGAAGATTATAAATACCTTATTCAAGTAGCTTCTCTGGATTTTTTAAATTCAGAATAAGAGCATTCAAAAATCTTGCAGCATAAGCGCCGTCGGCAACTCGATGGTCAAACACTAGCGACAAGGGTAAGACCTTCCTCACTTCTATCTTGCCTTCGACAATTAGAGGTTTTTCGTATATCCTTCCCATGCCGAGTATCGCAGATTCAGGATAGTTGATTATCGGTGTGGCGAATATCCCGCCAATGCTTCCGTAATTGGTGATTGAAAAGGACCCGCCACGCATGTCGTTCAAATCCAGTTTTTTAATTCTGGCCTTTTCAGCAAGATCCTGCAATTCTTTGGCTATATCCAATATGCTTTTATTTTCTGCATACTTTATCACAGGTACGACCAACCCCTCGCCGTCGACATCAACAGCAAACCCAATGCTGTAGTATTTCCTAACAATAATGTCTTCATTCTCCTCGTCGAGTGTGGCGTTCAATAACGGGAATTCTTTCAGTGCGGCAACGCAGGCTTTCATTATGAATGGTAGATATGTTAATTTGATTCCCTTCTCTTGCGCTTTAATTTTTTCTCGCTCCCGCAGTTTTGCCAATTCAGTTACATCAGCCTCGTCCATTGTCGCTACATGCGGTATGTGCTTCACGGATTCTACCATGTGTCTAGCGATAGATTTCCTTATTCCCTTCAATGGGACATGGTCGACATAACCCCACATATCGTATTTTCTCACTTTCTTTATTTCAGGAGATTTTTCTTCTGTTGTTTCAATAGACTTTTTCACATCGTCTTCGGTTATTCTTCCCTCAGGACCAGTTCCGACAACTTTTGTTATATCAACACCTAACTGTCTCGCAAGATTTCTTACTATAGGGGTAGCCAATACAGCAGATTCGACAGTGACGGGCTTTGCAACCACATGTCTAGGTTGAACATCCTCCTCTTCAGGGGCCTCTTCAAGATAACCAACCGCACCAGCCGCTTTAAATACAGGAGCTTTAACCTCGGGCTTAGTTTCAGAAACAGTTTCTCCTTCCTCTCCTATAACAAATAACACTTGGCCAACTTTTACAGTCTCGCCTTCCTTGAAATTAATCTTCAGCACGATACCAGAATATGGGGACGGAATTTCAGCAACAGCCTTGTCAGTCTCCACTTCGCCGACTACTTGATGCTCTTCTACCTTGTCGCCTTCCTTGACGTGCCACTTGACTATCTCTCCTTCTTCTATTCCTTCGCCGATGTCAGGGAACTTGAACTCTTTTGGCATTATCTTTCTTTTGTTTTTGAAGTATAGAAAAGTTTAAATGTCACACGTGTGACATCAATATCATGAAAGAGTTTATTTTAACTTTCGATATGCCAAGGGAGCTGACTAGAGTTAGAAAGAAAGTTCACAGAGATTTAATTAAAATTGATTCCAAAAAATTTCAACAGTCTCTTTGGAAATCACGAGATTTGCGTTCCTTAATAGAAATAGCAACTTTCATCAAGAAATCCGGCGGTAGTGCGAGTATCTTGGAGGAGAAATTAGTTTTTTAACTAAGAACGCATCAGACGCATTCAAAAGTTCGTTCTTTTAACTCTGAAATTAGAAAAATGCTTAAACCTAAGATTTCAATAAATTAGCTATATATGTCGTATAGCAAACTAACCCCGGGTGAAAAAGAGAATGTTGTATTAGAAAACATTTATTACAGGCACCCTGATATAAGCCTTTTATTAGAGCTTGTTGAAGGTAACCAGAAGCAAGTTAAAAATACAATAACACGCTTGAGAAAAGGAGGATTAATCGAATGGGGCCCGGCAGACGGCCCATATGATCTTACTTCGTATGGACTGGCTCGAGTTGCACAAATAGATCCTGGGCATTTGACTTATCGAGTTCAGCGAAAAGTGCCTAGGAGAAACGTACCGGCAAGAAGAACGACTGGAAGCGCCTTTAATGTATACGGTGACCCCGGCGATATGCCAGAAGCTTTCCCCACTTATGAAAATGTCGTGAGAGTGGGTATGACTGTGCATATTCGAGAGGTTGGTTCAGGAGGCGAACATATGTATACTATTGTGAATGGGCAAGCAAATCTGGAACAAGGCAAAATATCTAAAACCTCTCCCGTAGGCAGTTCTTTACTTGGTAAACGGGTTGGTGACGAAGTAGATGTCAATGCGCCAAAGGGAAATATTCGGTATGTCATTGAAAGCATAGACGGTATGACTTCTTAAGAAACACTCTGAATTCTCATTTTTAGTCAATCAGAAATATTGGTACCGATTGGGCTGAGCATTTCTCCCATTTCCCTTCCATCTATTGTAATTACCTTAATTTTCATTTATAAAGTCCCATTAATTTGGAATAAAATAATTAAAACCCATGATAGCCTCAAGTTGAGATAATGCGGGTTTTAGAAACTCATCGCGGCTTCGATTGCCTTATTAATCCTAGTAACATCGGGAATGTAATAATTCTCCAGCTTTGGCAACGGCACAGGAATGTCGTATCCAGTCACCCTCTGAACAGGCGCTTCCAAACTCAACAAGGCCTTATCATTAATCGTCGCAATCAACTCAGCACCATATCCGCATGTCCTAGGTGCTTCCTGCACAACAACACATCTTCCAGTCTTTTTAACAGAATCAATTATAGTATTCCTATCAACAGGATATAGCGTCAACAAATCTAGAATTTCAACAGAATACTTTCCAGCTAATTTCTCGACAGCTTCCTTTACAATCTTCTGCATCGCGCCCCATGCAATGACAGTAACATCACTTCCTTCCTGCCTGATTTCAGCCTTGTTCAAAGGAATCGTATACTCCTCCTCAGGGACCTCCTCTTTAATCGCGCGATAGATTCTCTTAGGCTCAAGAAACACAACAGGGTCAGGATCACGAATAGAACTAACCAACAATCCTTTCGCATTATAAGGTCCGGATGGTGTGACAACTTTAATCCCTGGTATGTGCGTGAAGAAAGCTTCCAATGATTCCGAGTGATGCTCCAATGCCCTGATGCCGCCGCCATGCGGAACTCTGAATACAAGTGGCACATGATATTTTCCCTGCGATCTTTTTCTCATTCTCCCCGCATGATTGTAAATTTGATCGAGCATAGGTAATGAAAATCCATCGAATTGAACTTCCGGTATCGGTTTCATCCCTGCAATAGCCAAGCCAATGGAAGTAGCAATTATCCCGACTTCAGCCAGAGGAGTGTCAATAACACGATTGTCACCGAATTGTTGCCACAAACCTTCTGTAACTCTGAACACACCACCGTCTTCTCCAATGTCCTCACCCAAAAGAATTACACTCGGATCATTTTCCATTTCCTGCGTCAACGCAAGACCGATTGCTTGAACCAGATTCATTTTCATAACATCACTCAAAATCCTTCCTCTGTTCCTCTATTTCAGGAGGCAATTCCTCGTAAACATTCGTGAACATGTCTATTGGTTTTGGTGGCTCTGCCGATTCGAATTTCTTCGTAGCCTCACTTACTTTGGCCTTGGCATCATTCAAAACTTGCATCTCATAAGCTTCATTCCATATCCCCTCATCTTCCATGTATTTCTTCAATCGTGCAATAGGATCCTTCCGTTTCCACATATCAACTTCTTCAGGTGTTCTGTATTTTGTCCAGTCGTCTGCGGTAGTGTGGTGCTGCAATCTGTAAGTCACGCATTCGATTAGCGTCGGCCCCTTTCCTGCACGAGCCTTGGCAACAGCATCTTTCACAATTTTGAAAACAGCAAAAACATCATTGCCATCCACGCGAACGCCCTCAATTCCGTATGCGATCGCCTTCTGTGCTACCGTCTCGGCATGTGTCTGTTTCTTGAACGGAACAGATATGGCCCACTGGTTATTCTGGCAAATGAAAACGCAAGGAACCTGAAAAACCCCGGCAAAATTAGCTCCTTCATGGAAATCCCCCTTGCTCGTGGCGCCATCACCGAAATATACAACCGCAACAGAATCTCTTCCCATCAATTTGTTAGCCCATGCTATGCCAACTGCATGCGGTATCTGGCTTCCAACAGGAATCGCGACAGGCAATGCATTGATGTCATCGGGAATCTTCATCCCCCTTTCATCACCAGCCCAATACTGGTAAAGCATGTCCAGCGGATAATTAACTGTAATGAAAACGCCATTCTCGCGATAAGAAGGAACAAACCAGTCATTCTTCTGGAATGCAAGTGCGGATCCGATTTGTGCAGCTTCCTGCCCCTGAAGTGAAGCATATGTTAGCATTCTGCCCTCTCTCTGTAGTTTCAGTGCAGTATCATCGAACACGCGTGCAAGAACCATCAGTTCGTACATTCTTTTGATATCATCATTCTTCAGCTGCGGCATTTCCTTTGTATTTACAATCTTGCCGTCTTCATTCAGAATCTGGAAAATATCCAAATCAATTTTAATATCATCTTTCGGCATATAAACTCTCTTATGTTTTAATAAATAAATTATTCTACAGGTTCAGACATTTCTTTGAAGTCACTGTCAGGCACTTGTATGAATAAGCAGTATCCAAGGTTTTTCCTTAGTGGACCGTCCAATTCTTCCCCAGGGATGGCTTCGACTTCAACAGGCGTAAACGTCGGCCTATGTTCGTTCACCCATAGTGGCGTTCCATATCTCTTTTGGAACAATTCAGAAGACCTAGCCATCACATTATCATCGATTTGTTTCTTTTCAAAATGGCCTCCAGTAACTTCCTGTGATATGGCATCACTAACAAGTTGCCTTAACACGTGATCTTTTATGCGATTACCAGATATTCTGCCGTTAAGCTCTGTTGCTACAGTCGGCAAGTTCTTTAACGCGGCATATTCTGAATAAGTATGACTTCCTATTTGGCGTTGTTGCAACATAACACGTTCAGCTATTCTGTCAACATCATAAGGAGTCAGATGTATCAATCCATGAAGCAAAGCACTGTTAACTCCCCAGAATATTGCGTGGCTTGCGATTATCCTACCACCGACATTTATAGTTGAAGCTTTATTGTCAACTGTGACGGATTCTATTCCTATATTGCCAAGGGAGTTCGCAACACGTTCTGCATAATACGCGCGCATATCTTCAAAATGTCTAAAACTTCCGTCTCTTGGTACCACAAAGGAATATGCAACTATATTCTTTCCAGTCTGAACATGCGAACCGCCAGTAATACGTCGCGTAAGTTCAACACCGGCATCTAAACGTTTTACCGCATCATTGGCTTGAGCATATCCAAGAACTATTGTGTCTCTTGCAAATGAATAAAATCTCATTGCGGCAAAGGACTTCTGTTCCGCAACCCTTTTCAATAGATATTCTTCAAGGGCCATATTGGTGTCAGCAGAGAGGACTCCAGTACCCCAATGTTCGTAATCAAACAATCTATCAGGCATTTTTATCAGATGGCATGGCTAGTTTAAATTACTTTCCCAATGCCCACTTCTTCAAGGTTTCGTAATCGACTTCCCCGCAAATCCATTTTCCTGTTTTAGTATTAAAGTAAAACGGCACTCCACCGCAGAACCCCTTATCATATTGCTCCAGTAGTGCAGCATTCTTTGCATTGTGCCACACCTCAATCCTTTTTATCTTAACCTTGAACTCCTTCTCCAATTTCTCGTCCAATGGATCCATTCTGTGGCAATGAACGCATTCAGTACCTTCAAATTTCAAAAGGTCGTCAGCCATAACAATCTTAATCTATATAGCATCTTTTTAATTTAAATTTTCTGTTTAACAGTTTAATTTCTTCTTAAATAAAAATAGCCGCTTGCAGTTAATCCAATCATGTTCATTTTTCTACCTCTGCACGGTTCGATTAATCTTTCATCACTAAGCTCTTCTATAGCAAAAACAAGGTCTAACGCATCTGTACTGTATACAACAGAACCATTGACTTCAAAATCAACCATATACCCATCAATCCTTTTAGTACCCATGCCCTTATCAACAAATCTTTCCACATCCCTATATTTTACGCCAAACCTGTCCACTCCAAATATTGAGAAATGTCCGGCATTATAAAGGAAATTTTCTATTCCGTGCAGAATTGCAACTTTCACACGATCAATTCTATCCCCATCGATTCCATATTCTTCTTTAATCACATCTCTATCTAGCATAGAATCACAGATTATTTTTATAATACTTTACCAACTGCTGCACAGACCTCACAGCATCCTCTGGGTAAGTATAAGTCGGTATTCCATTCTGTTCAAGGTTCTTCCGCATAACTTCTGTATACTCCCCGCCAGCTGACACGACTATAATGGGTTTCTTCTTCGAATCGTTCGCCTCCACCAAGACATCCACTATATCTGTTGCTATCAGCGGTGTCTGGACCAAAACTATTATCAACAGAACATCTACATTCCTATCCTTCATGCACGCGTCTATGCAGAGCTTGTATCTTGCAGAAGTAGCGTCGCCAACCAAGTCCAACGGATTCTCTATGTTGATTATCGGCGGTAGTTGTTTCCTTAATTCTTTTTTGGTCTCTTTTGAGAGGTCAGAAAGTGCCATGCCATTTTTAACCATCGCATCTACAGCCAGTATACCATATCCACCGCCATTGGTTATTATCTGAACGTTTCCGCCTTTCGGCGGAATGCATTTCTCTAAAATCTTCGCAAAATCAAACATGTCCTCCAAATTCTCCGCATGAATTATTCCGGCTTGTTTGAAAGCTCCAAAATAGATCTCAGCACTTCCAGCAAGAGAGCCTGTATGAGATAATGTCGCCTTGGCACCGGCTTCCGTCACACCGCCTTTAATCGCGATAATAGGTTTTTTCTTTGAAACTTTCTTGCATACCTCCAAAAATCTCCTTCCATCCTTCACAGCTTCGATATACAGGCAGATAACTTTGGTCTTCTCGTCATTGCCAAGATATTCAATCAAATCCGATTCATCAACATCAACAGCGTTGCCATAACTTATGAATTTGGCGAATCCATATCCTTCAGCAGTAGCTAAATCAACAACTGATGAGCCGATAGCACCCGATTGGCACACGAAAGATATCACACCCTCCTTCGGTCTGCTCATCCTGAATCTCGGCAAGAACAATGAGTCGATTTTACTGTAAGCATCGTATACACCAAGAGCATTGGGTCCGATAACTCTGAGCTTGTATCTTTTAATCGTATCTTCTAGTTTCTTTTCCAGCTTGTAGTTGCCAACTTCCTTAAATCCGGCACTGTCGATTATCACGTTCTGAATCTTCTTTCTACCACATTCCTCCAAGACCTTAGGAACCGCCTCTGCAGGGACAGCCACAATTGCCAGATTGACATTCTCCTGTATATCCGAAACAGAAGCATACGAACGGTAATTCAAGATACTCTCGGCATTGGGATTCACAGCAAATATCTTCCCCTGATAGCCGCCGTCGACAAAGTTCCTGAAAATCACATGCCCGACCTTGTTCGAATCTCTTGAAACGCCGATGATAGCTATACTCTGAGCATTGAAAAAACTATCCAGGTCCATAATAGTTATTTTGTCTTTCTGGGCTTAAGTTTTTCCAAAAAGCAAAGCTAAAAACATTAGTTTTAAATCTATACGGTTTTATCGATAGTTATGAAACCAAGAGTTAGTCTTGAACAGGAGACGTTAGTGAGCTTAGAAGAATTTCTGAATACCTACAGATTTGGTTCTAGTTACTACAATGCCTACGTCGAGGCAGTGTCGACAGATGCTAAAAGTACTGCTATTGCAGATCGACATAATACAAGTTCCAGCATTGTTAGGTATTGGAGAAAAGGAGAAAAAATTCCTGATTCTATCAAAGCGACGAATATTGCTAATAGATTAGAATTATTTCCTTTAAGTTATGTCAATAACAGATTTCCCCCGATAAACATGCTGGCTGCATGGGTCACTTATAGTGGTCGTTGCGATATTCAAAAATTCAGACCTGTTTTATATGGGGGACCACTGGAGTTGGAGTTTTTCATGGAAGAACTTGCACCGCTTGGTATTATGGGGGAATATGATACTAGACTATACGGAGTCTCTTTAAAAGGGAACGGTATAGGTGCTCTTTTCGGAAGAGTCCTTAATCTTCTTGAGGTGAACAACCGACAGATGGATATTGATGCTGAGTTGAAACTCCCACCCTACATTCAAAACCTTATAAACTGGCAAAATTCTGGTGTTTTACATGGTGGAGATAAACAGACTGCAAGAAAACTTTTGTTTGATTTCACTACCATACTTTTCGCCACAAAGCTTATTATTAACAGAGAAAGAGGGTATCAATGGTATATAGACTTACCAAAAAAGAATGATAGAACACATGCAGAAAGTGAGGGAAAACAAACTATTGAATTGTTACAACATGCACTACCGGATGTTGACATAGACTCTGACAGAGATCTCAGGATTTATCCTAGTAATACACAATCTTCAAGATTATCATCAGCCAGAGTGTGGTTATACCGCGACACCATAATTGATTTATTGGAAAGACATCGTGACTTATTCAGATTCACGCCCTCTATTTTAACTAGATATATGGATCGCCTAAAAAGGCACAGGTCATTGCGTCCTCGGCTTTTAAAAGCAGTAATAAGCGAGGCTGAAAAGAGGGAGTATGTTGAACCTCAAGTTTTTGAGGGGAGACTCAAAGATATCGAATATAGAGAGCAAAGAGAGCAGGCTGTTACCGACAACTTAATTAGATTTGATGGAGATAGAAGAAAAACGGCCGAAGTGCTGTGCTTGACAGATGGTGAATTGTTATTGTATATGAAAAGATACGGTTTGATTTCCGATGAGGAACTAACAGACATTATAAAAGCAAATTTAAGAGCTAATAGAGGTTTCATACGAAGGTCATCCTCAGATTTAGGTATTAGTGAATACCATTATAGCAAATTGCTTAAAACACTAGGTATCGACCATATGCAGTATAGAATTGCAATTTAATAATTGAAAATAAAATAAGAATATGAAAGTTTTCCTAGGCAAAGACGCCGAAAAATTCCTTAAGGGACTCCCACTTGCCAAGAGTTTTTTGATAAAAGATGCCAAAGAATTGTTAAAAATTAAAAAGTACCCTGTAGTAATGAAAATAATCTCTCCGCAAGCTGTACACAAAACAGACATCGATGGTATAAAGACAGCCAATAGTTCTAAAGAAGCTCAAGATTCTTTCAACAACTTTATGAAATCAACCAAAACAAAAAAAATGAAGCTAACAGGAATTTTGATCCAAGAATATGTTAAAGGAAGAGAGTTTATAATAGGAATCAAAAAAGATCCTACATTTGATCATGTGATAATGTTCGGTGCAGGAGGTATTTTTGTAGAGTCACTAAAAGATGTGACATTCAGAATTTGTCCTATAGACGAAAATGACGCAAAAGGTATGTTGTCTGACTTGAAAAATCAATGGTTAATCACAGGAACTAGGGGGCAGAAGCCAGTTAATACCAAGCTATTAAAACAAATTCTTGTCAAAGTCTCAAAACTACCACAAAAATATAAAAAAATAGAAGAATTGGACATCAATCCGTTAATGACAAATGGAAAGGAAATTAAAATAGTCGATGCACGAATTGCGACGAATTAACCTTTTCTTACTCTTTCCTGTGCAATCTTTAATGCCGCATCTCTCGGCTTCACATTCTCTTTCTCAGCTCTCTCCAAAACAATCTTCACATTCCTCTTAATCTTCTTCTCCACAAGTTCGAACATCTTCTTAGGATTGTGCCCCCGATATTCTGCATACGAAGAAATCACACCACCTGCATTAGCGACAAAATCAGGAACTACCAAAATCCCTTTCCTATGTAATATACCCTCCATCTCAGGTGTGGTTGGGATATTTGCTGCTTCCACAACAATCTTCGCCTTAATTTTGTCTACATTGTCTTTTGTTATCACATCAGGCAAAGCGCCAGGAATCACAACATCAACAGGCAATTCAAAAATCTCCTTATTAGGAAGGACTTTCCCAGATTTGTAATTAACCACACTTCCAGTTTTCTGTTTGACACCATACAATTTTTTGACATCCAAGCCATTTTCATTGTAAATCACACCTTTACTGTCACTAACAGCAACAATCTTCGCACCAAAATCTGACAGGTGTTGGAAAGCAAAAGTGCCCACATTACCGAATCCTTCTATCGCAATCGTAGCATCTTTAATTTCCAATCCGATATGTCTCGTCGCAACAGCAGTAGCATGCGCGACACCGAATCCCGTGGAACCATATTCATGTGGAATACCACATTTTTTACTACCTTTACCGAAAAGTTTCATGCAAACATTCGCAGGCTTCCCAGTGCATGCTCTCCAGTCACCATTAGCCTCGAAAAACCATTTCATTTCCTCCTCTCCGGTGTTGACATCAGGGCCTGCTACATACAGCTTTGGCACAACAGGTTTCAATGCTTTCGAAAAAGCTTGTATCAGGGCTTTCTTACGTTCTTTATTTTTGATATTCTCGGACGACGCTTTAATTCCCGCTTTAGCCCCCCCAAACGGTAGTTCGGCAAGAGCATTCTTCCATGTCATTGTTCTTGCCAGTCTAAAAACTTCTGTTACGTCAACAGTGGGTGTCATCCGGATACCGCCTTTTCCCGGTCCTAAAGCCGTCGAATCTATTATCAAAACACCTTTCAGTCCAATCTTCTTATCATGAACTTCAATCACATACTCAGGTCCAAACTCATCGACAAAGTTTTCAAGTTCCATAATGATTACTATTATTATTTACGTAAAAGCTTCCTATTTAATTTTTAAAAGAACTTTTAGTGGTTGTATGCCAAGGATAAAATACCCGTACGAATTTGACCCGAAGAAGAGAAGGATTGCCAAGAGCTATCGCAGGGGCAAGTTACTGTTTTATTTTCTCAGCTTGTTGATCTCGTTGGTAACAGGCCTGACCGTTCTATTCAGCGGATTAAACATCACAATTAGAGAATTTGTTCTTCAATACCCTCTTCCAACTCTGTTTTACGGTTTCTTGATATTGTCAATATTCACCATCACAGGATTTCCAGTTGCACTTTATTCCACTTTCGTCTACGACCACAAGTTCAAGCTCGCACGATACAAACTTTCAGGCTGGTTCAAGGACTATCTGAAAGGGAATCTGATCTCTTACATACTTTCGCTAATCATGATATGGTTTCTTTATTTCTCGATAAGAACATTTTCGTTATGGTGGATATTCGCCGGGATATTTTACATCATCTTCTCACTAATCATGAACTACGTCTACCCGTTGATTATAGTTCCTTTCATGTGGAAAACAGAGCCGTATACGGACAAGGCAATGAAACAAAAAATTCTCAACCTCTGCAGAAAGCTGGGGGTGGCAAAAATAAGGAATGTTTTCGTAATCAAGGAAAGTGAAAAGACTGTAAGGCCCAATGCATTCTTTTACGGGATCGGTAACCAACAGAAAATAGCGCTGTTTGATAATTTGTTGAACGATTTCACCAAAGACGAGGTAGAGGCGGTGGTCGGCCATGAATTGGGGCATTATATAAACAAAGACATAATACGAGGATTGATTCTAGAAGCAATCATAGTCTTTCCAGCATTTTTTATTATAGATTATCTAGTTGGTGTATTCGCGCCGATGTTAAGTATACAAGGCATAGGCGATTTGGCATCATTGCCTTTGATAGGGATGATTAACGGCGCACTGGCATTCTTATTAATGCCACTAGTAAATGCGCATTCTCGGTGGAGAGAATCACAGGCAGATGAATTTGCATTAAAGCATGTCAGAAAACCTGTAGCACAAGTCTCGCTTGAAAAAAGGCTCGCTGATCTTCATTTAGCCGAGTTAAAAGTGCACCCGTTGACAGAATTCTGGCTGCTTTCACACCCTTCGACAATCAAAAGAATCAAAATGGCTGAAGAATGGAAAAGAAAACCGAAGAAATGAATAGATAAAAAACTAGATTTAATTATGAAAAAGGCTAATAAGCGGCTTGAAACACTGCGTCAAACTTTTATGAGGGTTCTTCTAAAGTCCCCTGTTAGCGGTGTGAAATTTTCAGGCAGGAAGATCTCACTTGATTTTTTTGGCCGTCGAATAGCCGACAAATTCACAATCAAAAAGGAAGATCATGTTGCAGAATGGAGCAGGAAGATGAAAGAAGTCTTCATCGATAAGACTTTCAGCGAAGCAGACAGGGAAAAATCGTTTAAAGCATTGTGCGTGCATGAGGTGATTGAGAAGTTTTTGGTCGAGAAGTTTGGTTTGAAACTCGATGAAGAGGCGCATGTTGTTGCAACGCAGAAGGAAAAGGAATATCTCAAAAGCATAGGTGGCAATTGGAGAGCTCACGAACTTGAAGTTTTTTGGGACTGGCATAAGCAAGGAGAACATTAAATGGAGTTTGTTAAAGAGTATATACAGGGAACAAAGTTATTTTATTGGACATTAAGAGACGTTTGGTTTGTTCCATATGCATGGCTAGACAAAAAGGATTTGAAAACTCTACCCAGGCCTTTCTATGTTAGCGAAATACATCCAGATTGCCCTATAGGTTTCGTTTCGAATGACAAATCAAATTACACAAACATAATACAAGTCCCAAAAAGTTTCGACGAACTAACGATAGATAAAGATCTGAAAAAAGATTTGAGACGAGTAGAGAAAAAGAATGCCGATTTAAAGCTTGTCTGGAATGAGAAGGACGCTTTGGATAAAAGCAAGAAATGGTTTCTTGAACTTTGGAAAGAAAATAAAAAGGATTTTAAAAGGAGATTGGAGTTATGGAAGCAGAAATGCTACACGCTTAGTGCATATTTTAGAAAAGAATTGATTGCAGTCCACATCGCGATGCAAGAAAGAAATACAATCTATTACTTTGGATGTTGGTGGAATAGGAAATACAAAAACAGGTCCGTGCCGACTTTCCTGTTGAAGAAGGATATCGAACAGGCGATAAATAGAAAAATTAAATACTATGATCTTGAGGTTGGTGATGAATCTTATAAGAAACAGTGGGGTGTGATTGAAAGACCGACCAAATATTATGCGATTGTCACGAAAGATATGGCAAAAAAACTTAGAATTGAAAAATACATTGAAATTTAATGTTTCTTCTTCGCAACCCAATCAGCGACAAAAGTAGGATGCTGCCCGGCAAGATAATTATACGCCTGTAGTGCAGCTTTACATCCCTCACCTGCAGAAACGACAATCTGTTTGAACGGCGTCTGTGTTATATCTCCAGCTGCAAAAATCCCAGGTCTGATCTTCTCATTATCAGGATAATACGTCTCAGCATTGTTAGTAGTAAGAACTTGTCCTAATTGATCCAGCTTAACAAGATGCTTGATGAAATCAGTCTTGGTCACAGAACCAATCTCAACAAACACACCAGAAACAGGTATTTCTTTCGTTTCATTATTAACAACATTCTGCACAACAACAGAATGGACTATGTGTTCACCTTTAATTTCTTTTACAACAGAATTGTACAAAATTTCGACATTCTTTCTGCTTTTCACTTCTTCAACCAAATACTCAAATCCACGAAACTGATCCCTGCGATGAATCAGGTAAACTTTAGGGCAAATCTTGCTAAGATATTCAGCACCTTCCAATGCAGAATTGCCTCCGCCAACTACAACAACTTTCTTACCTTTGAATAATGGTCCGTCACATGTAACGCAGTAAGATACACCCTTCGCTCCGAATTCGCCTTCACCTGGAACGTCTAAGGTTCTCGGCGTCTTACCATAAGTTAACATAACAGTTTTTGTCTTGTAGTTATTATCGGAAACTGTCTTAACATTAAACAATGGTTTTCCGTTATTGCCATTAGGAATTTCCTCTATAGCGTTCACTTCTTCGTAAATAACTTCAGCACCAGCTTTCATCGCCTGCTTCAGCATTTTGTTCATCAAAGGGATCCCACCAATAGACAAGAATCCAGGATAATTTTCTATGACATCTGTCATCGCAGCCTGTCCGCCAATGCTCTTGGCTATAACCAAAGTTTTCATCGCCCTTCTAGCAGCATAGATTGCAGCAGTTAACGAGGCAGCCGCTCCACCGATGACAATTGTATCATACATCTCTTCAGGAAAATTAACCACCTTTCGGTTTTAGCATTTCATCACATGTCCTGCATATACCGGGCTTCTTGTAAACTTTCTTGCAAACGGCACACGCAAAGATTAATTCTGTATATTTCCCAGCAAGACTTTCTTCGTCTTCATTAAGCATGTTACTTACCTACAACAGCAATGACTTTATCTTTTTGAGGCACGCCAACCCACTGGACTCGGTTATCAACAATTATTGTCGGTACAGACATTATCGAATATTTAGCTACCATCTTCTGTCCTTCAGGAGACATGGCATCTATTTCCTCGTAATCGAACTTGTACTGTTTTTTCAAGTCCTTGAACATTGCTTTCGTGCTGGGGCAATAAACGCACTGTTTGGTGTAGACCAACTGAACTTTAACCATTTTCTAACCTCTTACATCTTATAATTATTAAGTAAGATATAACTTGTGTTTAAGCTCTTAAAAGTATTTTAACTCATTTTGGGAAATAAACTGCTTTCTTTGTTATCTGCAGATTGCAGCTCGGACTTTCACTGCACCAGTTTTGGCATGATTGTGCTGTAGCTTTATCCTTGTAGCCAAACCCGCAGATTTCGCACGCAAAAACTTTCTTATTTTTAATTTTCAATACCTTTACCATACAATACCATTTCTTATCCCAACTTAATATTATGATTGACTCTAAAACAATTTATAAAACAAATTCTATATTAGAATAAATGGTCATAGAAACAGAAATTCTAGTTAAGCTTGTGTTATCTGCCGGATTGGGGGCTATAATCGGGGCAGAACGTCAGCTGCACAAGAAACCTGCAGGCCTAAGAACGCATTCACTGGTCGCTTTGGGTGCATGCTTATTCACGATAATGGGGTCAATTTTAGTTGGCGAAAACGGCGATGCCCTTTCACGAGTCCTTCAGGGGGTTATAACCGGCATCGGTTTCCTCGGTGCAGGAATTATATTCCAAGCCAGGGACAGAGTGAAGGGATTGACAACAGCGGCTGAAATTTGGAGCTTGTCAGCTGTCGGCATTCTTGTAGGTCTGGGCGACTTTATGACAGCAATAATAGCGACGATTCTAATCTTGATAATTCTTGTTCCGTTCAAATGGTTTGAAAAGGGAATGGAAAAGTAGAGAGAACGTTAACAATAATCTACCTCACCCACATAGTTCCGAATCTATGGTATAAACTCTCTGGGGGGTATGACACTGCACAGCTCGCAGATATTCCGAATCCCGAGTGGCCGAATCCAGGGGAGCATCCGATATATGCCCAAATAGTACTGCACTGTCCGTTTGCTGAAAACGGCGCATACCCACCACTGCAGCCACTTGAATAAGCCACCGCTTCGTTGATCCATGACCCGACATAGCTATTCTTTCGTGTCTGTTCGGCTGGATCCCCAAGAACAGGTTTAAAGTTGTTGAAATCAGCAGCATAGCCGTTGTTCCATTGATGATAATATCTATCAGCAAATGAATCAAATAAAACTCTAGTTTCATAAACAGGATTAACAGATTTTCCAATATTGATTATCATAGCATTGCTCAATTTAGCAACTGTGCCTTGTGTAGGGCTTGACAAAGTGCCGAGACCGCCCCCAGTATTATGGACTTGGCTTCCTGCCAAAGCCCTTACAACCAAAGTCCATCCTCCCTCATCGGTAGACATGTCACAATAAGCCTGAATGTTAGAAGAGCCGTCAGGATTTATAGTGTATAAACCATCACCTACAGAACCCCCATTGTTCAAAATCTCGAGACAACTTTTGCCAGTTCCAGCACTTAGAATAGTCAGATATGCTGTATTGCACATGTTTGATGCGCACAATCGCAAAATATGTGTGCCTGCAGATAATGTCTGGGATGTCAACGGTATAACTTCTGCAACTTGTCCTCCTTGAACAACACTTGGTATAATTTTCAAATTTACAGATTGTCCGTCTAATGTAGCTGTAATTTCATTTATCTGTCCAGTACCATCATTTCTAATCGTAACCTTACTACCAATTGAATCAAGTGTAGAAAATGCGGTGGAAGTCTTGCTTGCAAATGTTCCTGATATATAGAGATAAGATGTCCCTCCTAAAGCAACAACAATCATTAACATTAAGATAGATGCGATAACAGTTGAAATTCCTTTTGCCATAATTAACAAATTTCCTTTACAGAATCCTCAAATATATCCAGACCCAAATCGGCTTGTTTTTTAGTTAGAATTAACGGCGGGCAGATTCTTATCGAGCTTATACCAGCAGGTAACAGCAGCAATCCTTTCTCACTAGCTTTGCACAAAATATCTGTCCTTTCTTTCACTCCATATTCTTTCGTTTTTTTATCCTTCACAATCTCAACACCAATCATTAATCCTATTCCTCTAACATCACCGATAAGCTCATATCGCTCTTTCATTTCATACAATCTCCTCATCATGTAATTTCCAATCTTTGTCGCGTTTTGTCCCAGCTTCTTCTCCCGCATAAATTTCAATGTGGATATTCCTGCAGAACAAGCCAAAAGATTTCCGCCAAATGTGTTTGCATGGCTTCCAGGCAACCAATCCATTATCTTCTCATTAGCGACAGTAGCGCCCAAAGGAATACCGCCGCCTATAGCTTTGCTGAGTGAGACAATGTCAGGCTTTACGTCAAAATTTTCTATCGCAAGAAATTCCCCTGTTCTATAACATCCAGACTGTACTTCATCATCACATAATAATATATCATACTTGTCGCATAATTCTTTCACACCTTGAACAAAATCTTTCGGCGGGACAATATATCCACCTTCGCCAGCTATCGGTTCTAAAAATATAGCAGCCAAATCCTTATCGCATTCAGATATTTTTTGCTCCAGGACATCTAGATACAAATTCGTGCAAGCATCATGTTCTTTGTTTTTGAAAGGGCAACGGTAACAATAAGGATACAAAGCGTGCTTAACAGGCAGAAAAGGATAAAATCTCTCTTTTTGTACAGGTTTCGCGTTTGTTAAAGACAAACTCGCCATGGTTCTTCCATGAAATGATGGTTTGAAAGCAATAACCCATTTTTTATTCGTATGCCATCTAGCAAGTTTGTATGCAGCTTCTACAGATTCTGTTCCTGAATTTGAGAGGAATGCTTTGTTCAAATGTTTAGGCAAAAATGTCAAAAGATATTCGACAAATTTCACAGGCAGTTCGGCATAAAAATCAGAAAACCCAGCATGAATAGCATTCTTTGCCTGCTGATGGATAGCCTTTTCAATCACTGGATTTGTGTGGCCTATATTCATTACCGCCACACCCGCAGAGAAATCTAGGTATTTCCTCCCGTCAACATCCCAGACATGACAACCTTTAGCCTTCTTGAAAACAAACGAATACTCCCTAGTCAGGGAAGGCGAAATGACTTTCCTGTCCCTCTCAAGAATCTCAACAGATTTAGGGCCTGGCTTTCTGCAAATGAACTTTGGTCCCATAATATAATTTAATTACCAGTTAACAAATAATTACTAGTGAGCATATGGAGCTTCTTCAAAAACTGATTAATTCCTACGGTGTCAGCGGCGATGAGGGGGAAATAAGGGACCTTATTGAGAATGAAATTAAAAAATATGTCGATGAAGTATACACCGATAAATTCGGGAACTTGATTGGTCATAAAAAAGGAAAAGTTCCGAGAGTGATGTTAGCAGCTCACATGGATGAGATAGGCCTGATGGTGAAAAGAATAAATCCTAAAGGGAAAATAATTTTTTCAACTATAGGCGGCATCGAAGTCTCCGCACTAATAGGACAGAAGGTCGCTATACAGACTAAGAATCCGATAATAGGTGTAATAACCGCAGACCAAATGTCTTCTGGAGATACTATAAAAGAACTACCGAAAGTAACAGATTTGTTTATAGACACAGGGCTGAAGAAAGAGGAACTGACAAAACTGGGTGTTGAGACGGGAAGTTACGTCCATTTCTATGATTCAAATTGCTGTTTCGTAGGAGACGGAGATTTTATTTGTGGAAAGGCCCTAGACAATCGGCTGGGATGTTACATCCTAATAGAATTGGCAAAATCCCTGAAGGACAACAAGAATGAACTATTCTATGTTTTCACTGTCCAAGAGGAAATCGGTTTATCGGGCGCAAGGACATCGGCATACACCATTGATCCGGCATGGGCAATTGCAGTCGACACAACCACAACCGACGACGTCTATTCAACCCCCACGCGTTCCTTAGGCGGAGGGCCGTGCCTGACTATAAAAGACGCTCTTATGATTGGAAACAAGTGCATAAACGGTTGGCTGAAAGACATAGGGAAAAAGCACGACATTCCTGTCCAATACGACGTCAGCGAATACGGAGCAACCGACGCTTTAACAATCTCACTTTCTCGTGGCGGAATACCGGCTACTACAGTCTCTGTGCCAGTAAGAAACATTCATACTGCTGTTGGCGTAGCAAATACGAACGACATTAGGAATACAATAAAGATATTAGAAATCTTGCTGAAGAAGCCGCCTTTGGTTTGTCTAGTCTAGAATAAAATCTGCAAACCATCCAGAATTAATTGAACTGCGATTACAGCCAAGATGATTCCCATTATTCTAGTCAATGTTTCAGAACTTTTTGTCCCGATAGTTTTCACTATCTTGTTGCAGTAAGCCAACACAAGCTCCATTAATATCATCGATATCAGAATAGCGATAAATGCTGCCAGCATACCCTGCGTCTGGGAAATGATTATTATCATAGTTATGGCACCTGGTCCAGCAATCAAAGGAACTCCTAAAGGCACAACACCAAAGTTTCCCGATTTGTCAAACTGAGTTTTTATCTTTCCAACAACCATTTGAAATCCAATGAAAAACAATAGAGCACCACCTGCAATCAGGAAACTCTCGAATGAAACTTTGAAATAATCTAGAATTTTAATTCCAGCAAGGGCAAAAACTGTCAATACTATAAAAGCTGTTATGACAGCATTCTGAATTGTCTTAGATTTTTTATTTTCCTTGATATCTTTTGTTACGCTGTAGAAAATTGGGACATTGCCCAAAGGGTCCATCACGATGAAAAGAAGAAGTGCAGACTGTATGATAGCGGATACGTCCAATACCATATATAATTTTGTCTAAACTACCAATTAAATGTAGATGAAACCGAAAAGAATTCTTATAATGGGAGCGGCGGGAAGAGATTTTCATAATTTCAATACAGTATACCGCGATAAGCCCAATTACGAAGTTGTTGCATTTACAGCCACACAAATACCTGGTATATCCGGAAGATTGTATCCGAAAGAATTAGCTGGGAGTTTATATCCTAAAGGCATTTCTATATATACTGAAAAACAATTACCCGAGTTGATTAAGAAATTCAAAGTTGACCAAGTTGTTTTTGCCTATTCAGATGCACCTCATGAATATGTAATGCACAAAGCTTCTGTTTCTCTGGCAAATGGTGCTGATTTTGTTTTACTTGGTCCTAATTCGACAATGTTAAAATCTTCTAAACCAGTGATTTCCGTGACAGCTGTAAGAACGGGCTCTGGGAAAAGCCAAGTAACGAGAAAAATAGCAAAAATTCTTAAGGAACAGGGTAAAAAAGTTGTTGTCATTCGACATCCAATGCCTTATGGTGACTTGAAAAAACAAATCGTTCAGAGATTTGCTACTTACGAAGATTTGGACTGGTATAATGTGACAATCGAGGAAAGAGAGGAGTACGAACCTCATATCAATAATGGAATTGTTGTGTATGCAGGTGTTGATTATGAAAAAATTTTGAGAAGAGCGGAGAAAGAAGCTGATATCATACTGTGGGACGGTGGAAATAATGACATAAGTTTTCTAAAGTCTGATTTGTATATCGTAGTTGTTGACCCACACCGTGCAGGTCACGAACTGACTTATCATCCTGGTGAAACGAATCTTCGAATGGCGGATGTTGTTATCGTGAATAAGATTGATTCTGCTAAAAAATCTGACATACAACAAGTCATAAGAAATACAAAATCTGTTAACACAAAGGCGAAAATAATTCTAGCTAAATCTATAGTGACAGTCGATAAACCAGAATTAATCAAAGGAAAGAAAGTTCTGGTAGTTGAAGACGGTCCTACTTTGACGCATGGTGGAATGCCTTATGGTGCTGGAACTGTAGTTGCAGCTAAATATAGATCCAAGATTGTTGATGCGCGAAAATATGCTGTAGGTTCCATAAAGGAAATTTACAAAAAGTATTCACATCTCACAAAAGAATTGCCTGCTATGGGTTATAGTAAAAAGCAAACCAAGGAATTGGAACGTACAATTAATTCTGCAAAATGTGATGCCGTTATTGACGCGACTCCAGTCACGTTGCCTAGAATCATGAAAATAAACAAACCAATAGTTCAAGTTGGTTACGAATTGGAAGAAGTTGGAAAATTGAATTTAGAGAAGGTTATTAAATTATGAGACTAGCTGCTGTTGCTTTGGGTGGTAATTCTCTAATTCGTCCGAAAGAAAGAGGTACAGCAAAAAGTCAGATTGTAAGAATAGATAAGACCGTTTCATATCTCAAACCTTTAATAAGAAAATTTTCATTGGTTTTAACCCACGGAAACGCACCTCAGGCAGGCGCCCTGTTAATTCAACAAGAAAAAACCAAAAGGATTCTACCACAAATGTCATTGGACACTTTAGATGCGATGACACAAGGCGAACTAGGCTATTGGATACAGCAATCTGTAGAAAACATTCTAAAAAAGAATGCAGTCACAGTAGTAACCAGAGTTTTGGTCAAGAAGAGCGACAGTGCATTCAGCCATCCTACAAAACCAATCGGTCCGTATTATAAAAGAAAAACTTTTAAGGGCATGATTAAAGAGCCTGAAGGCTGGAGAAGAGTGGTGCCTTCACCAAAGCCAGTGAAAATAATTGATATAAAAGAAATTGAAAGCTTGGTTAGAAGAAATTTTGTTGTTATAGCTTGCGGTGGCGGCGGGGTACCGGTAATTGAAAAAAACAATCGATTCGTTGGGGTGGAAGCTGTTATTGATAAAGATTATGCCACGCAGAAACTGGCATCGCAATTGAAAGCAGAAACTGTCATTTTCTTGACAGATGTAGATTATGTGTACTGTAATTATGGAAAACCAAATAAAAAACCGCTTAGAAGATTAACTGTAAAAGAAGCGATAAATTATCTTAAAGAGAATCAGTTTGGTGAAGGTTCTATGAAACCCAAAATTGAAGCTAGCGTGGAATTCCTAAAGAGAGGCGGTAAGCGAGTTTTGATTACTTCACCAGAAAAATTGAATTTAGCTTTAAAGGGAAAAACAGGAACTGTGATTGAATGAGAGATTTACTTTCAGTTAACGATTTATCGAAGTCGGATGTCGAAAAAATATTCAAGCTAACTGACAAGTTGAAAAACAAACAGACAAGCTATTTGAAAGGGAAAAACATCGTTTTAATTTTCCAAAAAGCTTCAACTCGGACGAGGGTCTCCTTTACGGTTGCCATCAATCAGATGGGGGGAAATGCGATAGTTCTGAATTGGAATGAACTCCAGCTAGGAAGAGGGGAGACGATCGAAGATACTGCCAGAGTACTGGAAGGTTACGGGGATGCCATTATCGCGCGTGTATTTTCTCAAAATGATTTAGTAAGAATAGCTAAAGTGTCCAAAGAGCCAGTTATCAATGCCCTGTCAGATTTGGAGCATCCATGCCAAGCTATAGCTGATTTGTATACGATCAAACAGAAAAAGAAAAGGTTGAAAGGTTTGAAAATAGTTTTTCTAGGTGACGGTGCAAATAACACGTTCCATTCTCTTATAATGCTGTGTCAAATTTTTGGAGTAAGAACTATTGCTTCATGCCCCAAAAAATACAGACCGAAAATAAAGGGGAAATATAGAATTATTGAAGATCCGAAGAAAGCTGTTAAAGATGCTGATGTCCTATACACAGACACATTCGTTAGCATGGGCGAAGAAGCAGAGCAGGCTAAAAGATTGAGAGATTTGCGAAAGTATCAATTAAATTCGGATTTGGTTAAGTTAGCCAAGAAGGATGCTATTGTTCTTCACCCGCTCCCTGCCCACCGCAATGTAGAGATCACAGATAATGTTATAGACGGTAAGCACTCAGTAGTCTGGAACCAAGCCGAGAATAGGCTCCACACAGAGAAGGCAATTCTCAAACTTTTAATTAAGTAAAACCAATTAGTTTTATGGCAAAAGTAAGAAAAAGGAACGGGACACTACAAACTTTTAACAAAAACAAAATAGTGAAAGCATGCAAAAAGGCAGGTGCTAGCGCCAAGTCAGCGATGATGGTTGCAGAAGAAGTCGCAAAGAAAGTAGGAGAAGGGACAGTAAGAGCAGAGAGGCTTTCAAAACTTGTAATAACAACTTTAAGAAGGAAAAATAAAAGAGCTGCGGCAAGCTTTGCAGCATACGTCAAGAAGAAGTATTTGAAGAAAAGATAGCATCTTCCACAGACAGTAATCTTAAATAATCGTAGTATATATTCTATAGCATGACAGAAGGCAATGCAGTTGTAGGGAGTTATGAACAAGAAATAGACGGACTTACACAATGGTATCGAATGGGGTATATAGGATTACCTGATCCTAGGCGTTCCAAATACTCTCCAGATCTGCCAGAGTTTATAGGAATTCTTGTTGATCGTTTTGGCAGCAGACCGTTTAAAGCAAAAGATGCAGAAGAACTTTTAATTGAGAAGAGAAAAAAGGAAGAAGAGACGAATCCAGAGTTTTATTCTAGCAGAACATCTTGGACTCCTTATGGAAGAGTGGCTTGCCTATTTGAAAGAGGAATTGTTGAAAGGACGCCTAGTTCGCATCAAGGCTTTTGTTACAGATTTATACCAGAATCGTTACTCGAATTAGGATTTACAAAACTTTTCTTATAAGGAATCTAATTACAATTAATGCCTAAGAGTGCAATATATAAATTGTATATAGATGGTAGATGGATTTCGAGTGAGTCTAGAGAAACTTATTCCCGTGTTAATCCTGCCAATTACAATGAGCCTCTTGGTAGATTTCAGCAAGGAAATGAGAAAGATGTCGACAAGGCTGTGGATGCAGCTGAAATCGCTTTTGAGAAATGGAGGGATGTTCCCCCGCCGAAAAGAGGAGAAATTCTTTTCCGAGTAGCACAATTACTGAAAGAAAATAAAGAAGAATTAGCACGAATAATGACCCGAGAAATGGGTAAAGTTCTTACAGAAGCTAGAGGTGATGTTCAAGAGGCGATAGATGCGTGGATATTAGCAGCAGGTGAAGGCAGGAGATTATTCGGTAGAACGACCACAAGCGAATTGCGGGACAAATTTGCCATGACTGTTAGGTTGCCGTTAGGAGTTGTTTCTTGCATTACACCATGGAACTTTCCAATTGCAATTCCTTCTTGGAAATTATCTATGGCACTAATTTGCGGAAATACAGTTGTCCTAAAGCCGTCAAGCGACACACCCATATGTGCAGTCAAATTGATAGAAATATTGGAAAAAGCTGGAGTACCGAAAGGCGTTGTCAATCTTGTTACTGGTTCTGGTGGAAGTGTCGGTACTAGGCTTGTTAAACACAAAAAAGTGAGAGCGGTGTCTTTTACTGGGCACAAGGATACAGGCGATGTGATTATGAAAAATGTTGGAGTGGGCAAGAAATTGGGAATGGAAATGGGGAGTAAGAACCCGATAATTGTAATGGATGATGCTGATTTGAAGTTGGCATTGGACGGAGTTATCTGGGGAGCCTTCGGCACTAGCGGTCAGAGATGTACAGCAGCAAGCAGAGTTATTGTTCACAAGAAAATAAAACAAAAATTCGAGAGGATGCTGGTAGAAAGGACAAATAAATTGAGATTGGGTAGCGGACTAGATTTGAAGACTGACATCGGCCCTCTGGTGAATAAAGCAGCGCAAGATAAGGTTGCTAAATACCTGGAGATAGGAAAACAGGAAGGAGCAAAACTCTGTTGTGGTGGCAAAATACCAAAATTAAAAGGTTGGTTCGTTCAACCCACGGTATTCACTGACACATCAAAAGACATGAAAATCTTCCAAGATGAAATATTCGGTCCTGTAACAGCAATATCAGAAGCTAATAGCTTAGACCATGCTATTGACTTGGCCAATGCGGTTGAATACGGCTTAAGTTCATCGATATATACAAACGACATCAGAAGAATGATGTTAGCGATTAAGAATCTCGAATACGGCATTACTTATATCAACACATCGACAATAGGAGCGGAAGTTCATCTGCCTTTCGGTGGAACTAAAGTATCTGGTTCGGGTTGGAAAGAAATGGGTTGGTCAGCGTTGGATTTCTATTCTGATGAAAAAACAGTTTTTGTTGATTATTCTGGGAAGCTTCAACGCGCGCAAATAGATATAGACTAGGTTAGCTACAGCAATTAGCCCCACACATGCAAGAGGATTCCTTCTGCTTAGTCGTTTTCATTTTAGATTTCATGTTCAGTAATTGGATTTAAAAGAATAAAAAAGCGTGGGAAGAGCAGGCTCATCGCAAAATTCACTGCCTTTTCATGGAAGTTCCACAACAGCTCGCCTGCTTACTCGACGTGTTTCCACAAGATGAACAAACAAACTTAGTCATTTTCTCACCCACTATAATCTTATCGAACGAATTGGATAATGATGCTGTTTAAAGCTTAAACTGGATTTTACTTATTCAACATGTGAAGAAATTCAGTGGAACAATCAAAATAAACTATCATTTACCAGTTAAACATAAACCTTAAAAGATAAGGAGACGTTTAGTTTATCATGAAATACACAATGATAGCTCCGATAGGCGACAATCCAGATGCACTATACGCTTCAATTAATGAATTTCCAATAGAAAGGCTTGTTGCCATAACAACGGAAGATAAATCAAATCAAGTAGAAAAAATAAAAAAAGATTTCTCAAAATTTCGAATAGATGTTGACACGGTAACAATAGAAGGAAACCTGTGGGAGGAAACTTTCAAGGTGATTTCTAATATTGCTGCAATTAACAAAGAAAAAGTTATAGTAAATGTAGCAGCTGCTGATAGGAACATGATGTGTGCGGCAACTAGCGCAGCATTTGTCAATGGATTGAAGGCTATAGATGTAATGGATGATAAAGTGATGATGTTTCCCATCCTAAAATTTTCATATTACAAACTCTTGTCAGATAAGAAGATGTCGGTACTTAAAACTTTATCAAAAGAGATCGACTGCTGTTCTTCTTTAGAAGACCTGAGCAAGAGAGTCAAGATGAGCCTGCCTCTGTTAGTTTACCACATAAACGGAAATGTAAAATCAGAAGGATTGAAAACGATGGGACTGGTTGAAACTGAAGAAAAAAGAGGAAGAATAAAAGTAAGGTTGACTGAATTGGGAAGGTTGCTCGTGAAAGGTTATGTGACCAGCGATGCCGATGACAAGTGAAAAAGTATCCTTTCAAAATAGTAGAGGGTTGAATCTTGCTGGTATTTTAGATAAGCCTGATACAGACGGTAAACTACCCGCGGTTGTGATTTGTCACGGGTTCACAGGATTCAAAGAGTTCAAACCTTTACATGAATTGGGTAAGACATTTGTAGAAAATGGATTTGTTGCTCTAAGATTTGATTTTTCTGACTGCATCGGTGAGAGTGAAGGGAAATGCGAAGATATGATGTTGAGCCATCAAGTCAACGATACGATATCTGCTATGAACTTTGTAGAAGATTTGAAATTTGTTGATAGAAATAAAATCGGATTAACCGGCCATTCACTTGGTGGGCTTACTGCTGTAGTTGCATCGACAACTGACAAAAGAATTAAAGCAATAGTCCCTATATCAGCACCAGCTAAAAGAGAATGGCAGAACTTGTTTGATGAAAATACAATCACGAAGTGGCTACAAGAAGGTTCGCTAGATTATCAAAGCTACAAAAGAGGGCACATAAAATTACATCACTCTTTCATAGAAGACCTTCAAGAATACGACGGTACCAAGATAATAAAGAATGTTAAACGACCCGTCAGAATAATCCAAGGTGACAATGATGACATAGTTCCAGTAAAGAATGCACAAGCTTTATTTGAGAATGCGAATGAACCTAAGGATTTAAAAATCATTGAAGGCGCAGATCACATGTTTTTAAAAGATGAATATCTAAATGAAATGGTACGAAGTAATTTCAGAAAGGAAAGCTATTTGACAGTTGCTGGTATCATTCTTATAATTTTGGGTTATTTTTTGCAATTACCGTCAAAATAAACCAATTAACTGTGGGAGTATGAAAAGAATAAACGCCAGGATACATGGTATTGTCCAGCATGTGGGATTCAGGAATTTCGTCAGGAAAAATGCAGATAAACTGGGGATTACAGGCTGGGTGAAGAACAATTTTGACGGCACTGTAGAGGCTCTCTTCGAAGGAGAGGAGAATTCTATATCAGAACTCGTAGAAAAATGCAAGAAAGGTCCTCTGTTGGCTATTGTCGATAAGGTTGAAGTAAGAGAAGAGGAACCTATAAAAGAATTCGACGAGTTCCATATTTTCAAATAAGATTTCGTATATCGCCATCTAGCATATCTTCAGTCAGCAAACTCACCACAGACCATTCATCTTTATTGTAGCTAGGTTTTAGGATACAATAGTAGTTTCTAGTATGTCCCCTATTTGTATTAAATCTAACTGGAGCCGCATAACCTCCACCATTTAGTTCAGGTAAACTGGATGGGTTAACATCGCTGAGGGCATCTTTAATTTTTCTCTCTATTTGTTTGTGGGTGAGACCTTTTTTACCATCATTCACACGTTGTCTATATCGTGTGACGGCATGATTTGCTACACCAACGTTTTTACTATACGTAGGCATATTTAAAATAAGATAACGCATATTTATAAAGATATTATCTCCAATCAAAAGATACCTTTAAAAGACAGGTTCTTTAAATAATATTATATGGCAACAAGACGTAAAGCCGCTTCAGCTCCCAGAGTTGGAGAATGGGCTTTTCTAGTCGGACTTTTGCTAGCTATAGTCCTTGGGTTGTTCCCACAGGCACTAGCAGCCACGACAGTAACGGCAGTCCTCGTAGTTCTTGGAATTATTGTAGGATTGGTTAACGTTACTTCAAAAGAGTCGCACGGATTCCTGTTGGCAGCTGTAGCTCTGCTTGTAGCAGGTTCAGCTGGCTATGGAATATTGCCGGGAGTAGGCGACTATTTAGGTGCTATCTTGGTTAACATCTCAACGTTCGTGGCACCCGCTGCAGTAATCGTGGCAGTCAAGGCTGTCTACCAGCTAGCAAGGAAATCTTAAGATTTTTTCTTTCGTTTTTCTTTCTTACCTTCACTTTTGTACAGCTTTTTATATCCTATCCACAGGACAAGTAGAAGCTCGACGAAAATAATTATTACCCTCAACAGCTTGTCCGCATCTCCGAAAAACCTGACGGTTGCATAGAACAATAAAATCAACCCGCCGAACATCAATCCGCTTGCAAGGAATTCAATCTTCCATAAAGTACCGGCGAATATAGCAATTACACCAATCACTCCAGCAATAATGAAAACATTTCTAGTGTATATCTTTCTAGTCGCGTCATAATCTTTGCTACAAGGATCGCAATAATCAAATACAGGGCATCCAGATTCATTCAACTTGGTTCTTATTAATCCCCCGTCTTCCATGCATTTCTGCTCTTCCTCGCCGTATTCATAATCACATTTGAGTTCGACGCCTGCAGGAACAGGCTTGGCACGTGGTCCGTAGTCATTTTTGCAGTAATCATTCCACTGCGGTTCCTCATACAAAAGATCAATCAGGAGAATGACAAACACGGCTGACAGGATGGCTACTGCGGCTGCAACTGCGATCTGTCTTAAATCCATTAAATAAACCTTTAAAAAATATAGCCAGACAACTATTTAATTAACTTGTATGAAATGTTTGCTACAGGAGAAGAGAAATAGTTTAATTAGCGCCTTAGCCGTCTCTTGAGATCTTCCTGTAAGCCGTGGGGAATACCTGTGAAGTTACATGAATAATTATTACTATCGTACCTTTTCGCCACTTAAAAGTTCATTTCCAGTTAATCCGCTATCAGACGCTATGATGGTTCCTATGGTTCCTAGGACATTATACCCATACAATCCCGACCTGTTTCTCCCATCTGCGTAAAAATATATCGTACCTTTCGGCATAACAATCTAATGCAACACAACTTATTTAAATTATTTATTAACTTCCTTATTCAACTCGGCAGAAAGATAATGTCCGCTCATGTTCAGCTTTACAGACTTCACTTCAGGAATATGAGAGACAATTTCCTTTATGTCATAAGCCATCTTCATCGCAAGCATAGGAGGACAATAGGGGGCTGTCAAGTGAAAGTCCACAGTAACTTCCCCGTCTTTTATTTCTATCTTGTCCACTAGTTCCATTTCCGTTATTGGCACACCTAATTCGGGATCCATCACCTTCTCAAGTTCTTTCAAGACAGTTCTTTTATCCAATGCCATGTTAATTCTTCTATTTTCAAATTTATTTACTATTAAACCCAATAAATATTAAATGATTAAAAAAATTCTCTCGTGGAAAGCAACAAACTTGGAGAAATGTTATGAATGTGGCAAGACTCTTCATCTAAGAAAGAAAGTCCATGTTCATAAACGATTATTTTGTTGCGGAAAATGCGTTCAACATTACGAAAAACATAAGGGAAAGAAAAAGAAAGCTAACATATGTGAGGTTTGTTGATTTCATGAGACTTGCCAGCTTGGTATTGTTTATCTTTCTGATGCCTGCTACGTTTGCTCATACAGGAGAACTACACGAAACTGCTTCAGAAAGTCTAACTCACCAATTTAGTTCAACAACTGTACTAGCTCTAACAGTTGTTGTTATACTCGCATCAACAACAATGTTGTTAACTTATAAAGATAGTTTGAAGGAGAGTCAAAAAAGAATTATTTTTGGGATAATAGTTGTGTCAGCTGTTGTATCTACCGGGTATCTTGTTGGAAATACTGTGTACATGTCATTAACATCTTGGAGTAAGGGATTGGTACACTGGCATGCTGATTTTGAAATTTGGATATGTGGTCAAAAAGTTGTTTTACCTGAACCGACAGGGTTGGCAAACAGAATTGGAACAGAAGAAATTCATCATCACGGTGATTATAGAATTCATTTGGAGGGTGTCATGAAAGAAAGAGAAGATGCCACTCTCGGTAACTTTTTCGATGCAATCGATGTTCCTTTCTCAAATGAGAAAATTCTAAACGTTGGAAACGGTGATTATTGTCCTGATGGGAAGAAAGGAAGCGTGGAAATGTCTGTAAATGATAAACTTTACACGGGAAATTATCGTGATTACATCATCTCACCTTATTCACAGGTTCCACCAGGTGATTTCATAAAAATAGTTTTTGAGTGATAATATGGTTGTAGAGGCCGGGTTGCCTGCATTGGGTATTGTAATGGCGACTGCATTAGTAGATTCTATCAATCCTTGTGCTATCGGGGTGTTGCTTCTACTTTTGTCGACATTTTTAATAATGCGTCAGACAAAGAGGAAGATGTTTATATTTGGTCTGGCTTATATTGGCGCTGTTTTTACAACTTATCTTTTAGCGGGTTTGGGACTGATGACATTTCTTAGCCAAATTCCACTTGTCGTAGCCGCATATATTAGCGTTGCTGTTGCATCGGTATTGACATTAGCCGGACTAGTGGAAATAAAAGATTTCTTATGGTATGGAAAAGGATTCAGTTTAAGTATCGCACCTAGTATGGCGAAGAAAATAAGCGAGTATTCAACAAAAATAACATTTCCAAGTTTACTATTCCTCGGTGCTTTCGTAGCTGCTATCGAGTTACCATGCACTGGCGGACCTTATCTTGCCATCATTCTACTTCTATCACAACATTTCGACTTTACCGCATTCAGTTTATTAGTTTTGTATAATTTGATTTTTGTTTTACCTTTAATTGTAATTCTGATTATATTTTTAATTGGTGCAAGAATAACTAGCATAAAAATATGGAAACAAAAATATCGTGCACACATGCGATTGTTTACAGGATTGCTTTTAATCGGTTTGAGTTGGCTATTAATATTAATAGCGAACGGTACGATAAACTTTGGGTGAAGTTATGTACGTCGTAAAAAGAAGTAATAAAAAGGAGAAATTCAGTGGAGCGAAGCTGTACAAGTCTGTTTATAATGCCTGCTTAAGTGCTGAGATGGAAGAAAAAATAGCAAAGAAAATTTCCAGAGACATCATGGAGAATATACAACTGTTGGCGAAGGGTAGAAAGGAGATAAAATCTGATGCGATTTTTAATCGTGTGAAAAAGCTGTTGGCGAAACATAATAAAGAATGCACTTTCATGTACGATACTTATCGTGATATTTCTTAGAGTTTTTCAAGTGAACTAGCGGAATTAAGATAGTTAATATCCTACCTTCCGTTATTTTCTTTTTTTAATTTTAATGTTGCCCGTGAGAATTAAAACCAAAATCACAATCAATACAGCAGCCAATCCCCAACCAAGTATAGCAAAAATTAAAGCTGCATTATAACCTGTGTAATAAGATGGATAGTAATTTCCCATCATTCTCATCATCATAGGCATCATATTGCTTCCCATCATGCCTTGGAGACTCGTGCAACTCAACCAGTTCTTTCCCATTATAATATGCATTTGCGTCAAACTCGCAGAACCTTCCCCACCCATCATAGTATCCATCTGCTCGTGTAATTCACTACCACCTACCATTCTTTCCATCGTAGCGTCGCCAAGTTCTTCGAATTCACTGTCAGGTATTTTGCTACAATCTAATTGTCCCAACTCGCTAGCATTTTGCTCAGCCATCATAGAACCCATCATGTCTTCGACAGAAGATGTTTCCATATGGGCATATGCAGAAGTGACTAAAGCAAGGATGCTTGCTAGTGCTATCCATAGAGTTTTCATACAATCACTATTGCTTTTAAATGTTATTTCGTTTGTATTCTTGGTCTGTACATTCTCATTAAAAGTGAATTTCCAACTACAGAAAATGAGCTAAATGCCATGGCTGCACCAGCAATTATCGGCGAAAGCAACAATCCGAAGAATGGATATAATATTCCTGCAGCTAACGGTATCCCGACAGTATTGTAAAAGAATGCCCAAAAAAGATTCTGTTTTATCTTGTTGACAGTATACTTGCTCAAGTCAATCGAAGTAACAACATCTCTCAAATCATTCTTAATCAGAACTATCTTACCTGTCTCAAGTGCAACATCTGTTCCAGAACCTATCGCAATTCCCAAATCAGCCTGTGCCAGCATGGGAGCATCATTAATTCCGTCACCAACAGCGGAGACTATCATTCCTTTATCCTGCAGTTCTTTCACCTTCTTCGCTTTATCCTCAGGCAAGACGCCCGCCATAACATAATCAATGCCAACGTCACTTGCAATAGAATTTGCAGTTCTCTCATTATCCCCTGTAATCATCCAGACACCAATCCCCATTTTCTTCAGCTGTTGAACAGCATCCTTCGAAAACTCTTTAAGAGTATCTGCAACTCCAATCAATCCGATAACTTTATCACCATAAGCAACAATCACAGTCGTTTTCCCCTCATCTTCCAGTTTTTGTATCTCACCTTCAAGCTCTGTGATAACAATTCCATTCTCTTTCATGAAAGTCCTGTTGCCCACCAGAATCCTTTTATTCAGATATGTGACTTTAATTCCTTTACCAGAAACAGTCTGGTAAGATTTTACATTCGGCAGTGTCAGATTACTTTCCATGGCTTTCTTAACGATAGCTTCCCCGATAGGATGTTCAGAGCCTACTTCGGCAATGGCAGCCAATCTCAAAACTTCGTTCTCTTTCACATTTCCTAGTCTTACAACATCAGTAACAGAAGGTTCGCCTTTCGTCAGTGTTCCAGTCTTGTCAAAAATTATTGTGTTTATTTTCTTGGCGATTTCCAATGCTTCGCCACCCTTGATTAAAATTCCATTCTGAGCTCCCAATCCTGTACCTACCAGAATTGCGGTTGGCGTGGCTATTCCCAATGCACACGGGCATGCTATTATCAGAACCGTAATGAATATCGTCAATGCAAAAATGAAATTCTGCCCCAGAAAGAACCATAATATTCCCGATAAGATGGCAACAGCGATAACACTCGGGGTGAAGATAGACGCAACTTTGTCAGCCAGTCTCTGTATAGGTGCTTTGCCAGTTTGCGCTTCCTGAACAACTTTAATTATCTGCTGCAGGACAGTATCCTTGCCGACCTTAGTGGCTTTGAATCTCAGCAATCCGGATTTATTTATAGTCGCACCAATGACTTCATCACCTTTCCTTTTTGTCACCGGCATCGATTCACCAGTAATCATGCTTTCATCAACAGAGGACTCCCCTTCAACGACAATGCCATCAACAGGGAACTTTTCTCCTGGTCTGACAACAATTATGTCATTAATTTGAACATTTTCGATAGGAATCTCAACCTCCTTTCCGTTTTTAATTATCCGTGCAGTTTTCGGTTGCAATCCCATCAATTTTTTGATGGATTCGGATGCCTTCCCTTTGGCAATTTCTTCCAAAAGCTTTCCGAATAATACAAGTGCGATGATGATTACAGAAGCGTCAAAATAAGTTTCTCCTGTAAAGATTGCTGGGAAGAAAACCACCGACACACTATAAAACCATGCGGCAGAAGTTCCGGTTGCGATTAGCGTGTCCATATTCGCGCTTCTAGCTTTCAGCCCGTCCCACATGCCTTTGTAAAACCTCCAGCCCGCAACAAACTGCACTGGCGTAGCGAGCAAAAGCAGAATCCAATTATTGTACGGGAGTTTGTAAAAGAATGACAAAGCAACCACAGGAACAGCTATCAATCCGCTTAGGATAACAAGTAATCTTAATTTTTTGAATTCCTTTTCACGGGACTCATAAGTTTTCAGGCAATTTTCACTACAGAAATAAATAGTCTTACTGTCGATATCCTTCTTGAAGATAGCTTTCTTTTCATCGACATACATTCCGCAGACAGGATCTACAGTCATATAATTATATTATTTTACAAACTTATTCGGATATATCATGAATTCAGCTTGGCAGTTGCTGCTGCAGAAATAGTATGTCTTTCCTTTATTTTGGGCTTTGATGTTTCCTTCGGGGATTTCCATCTTGCAAACAGGGTCTATTACCATTATCTTCACTTAAATTCTATTACTATTTCATCTCCATCTCTGATAATATAACTCTCAAAATCATTATTTTCTTTTCCATTTACAGACACTTTCATACTTCCTTCAGGACCGTTGCAAAATTCAAAAATGCAATTCTCATTAAAAGTCTTTCCCCAGACTTGGAAGAAATTACCGAGGTACATGTCTTCACGTGTTGGTGCATGCATCATAACTTCCCAGTGTAATGTGCCGCTGTCATCATGAGTATGCATGTTAGTCATGTCCATCATCGAATCGTAGAATGGGCTACCCGAATAACTTGTACCAATTCCTATGTTGGTAGGTATGACAACTTTTTCACCCTTTATAATTATTTCAAGGTGAGGATGCCAATGTATCGGCTTATTAGGTAAACTGACATAACCGGTAGTTTTCGAAACAGCAAGCAAAGAATACAAACCTAGTCCCAAACCGATAGTAGCAATGACTATAATAAAAACTAAAATTAGATTTTGATTTTTTTTTGACTTTTTCATTTTTATCTGGTCGCATTGATTACATTATTCCGAGCAAGATCTTTATAGGTTCCCATCTGTTCTACAGCTCTGAAAACATACTGCCCGTCGCTTTCAACAGTACCCACATCTCCCCATACATTATTTAGCGAAGTGTATGCAGAAGCGTCCGATGAAAGGACTATCGTAGGGACTTTAGTTATGTTGTACTTCTGTACCAAAGTCTTGCCGTTGGCTGAGGACACATCATAAGGTATTGACTTGTCTATGTAGATGCCAAATCTCGGCAATATCGCCATATGGTTTTCAACATCGTAGCATTCTGCACAGGAGTTATCTGTCAATTTGGTTACTTGTACAAGTCCCACGATTTTTTGTGCGTCTAAACTGTAATAAGGTGGTATGCCGTTTACAATGACAACATTGCCCACAAATTCTGCACCCATGCTATTCCACAATGGCATTACATTATCTTGAAGAGTCTCGCCTGTAATCACCAAAGCCGGTAGCGTTTTGATGTTGTTCGCAGATACAAGTTCTTGCGCCGCTTTATCGGCATATGTAAGATTTTTTTCCGTAATTACTTTCACAGTAGTCTGTCTTTTTATGAATGATGCAGCATTGTTCATGTCGTAACAGTTGTCACAATCATTCGTGATTAAAGCCAGATGCAAGTTCGCCGGTCTTTCCTTTTCAGCAGAATCTTTTAAAGGACCGATTATATTGCCAGTTATAAAAATGTTCACTCCGTACAGAACTATCAGAACTACCACAAGTCCGAAAAACATATTCCAGAATAATCTGTTATCTGACCTTTTTTGTTTTCTCAATTATTCATCTCCAATTAAAGAAGAAAACCTATCCGCATCCGCCGACTTGTGAAGCTTGCGACAGTTGCGATAGTACGCCAGATCCCGCACCTGACACTGATGAGGACATTAATGTACCGCCGGAGATAGCCTGTGACAGTGTAGTCAATTGGAAAGCCTGTATTCCAGCCATCAACACCAGTATGCCTATCAGCGCAAGCAACACGACATTTGTATTCATTTTTAACCTCCTATACTCCTAGATTTTGCAAGTATTGCTTAACCGCATAAGAGCCAGATAAGGACGAATACTGCTTTCCAGCAACAAGTTCTCTGTCAACATCACTCCAATCTTTGTTTTCTGCCAATTTAAAGTATAGCGCATCTTGGATATACGTGGACGGGAACCAGTATGAGTTGAATTTCACGAAAGCATCGAATATCTGTTCTTTGGTATATCCTTGTTCTGCCATCAATTCAATCAACCCCAATGCAGAAAATCCGTGCGAACAATCGGGATGACCTGTAGGATTGCCGCAGCATGGTCTGTAGGAATTAAGTGCAGCGTATTTTGCAATCTCCTGCTGCTCGGGAGTCAAGTCAATTAATTTAGTATCACCATAACCAGCCTTACCAACTCCTATATCATAATCTTCAAAATACTGTGCAAACGGACTGTCATGCAGAATCTGGTTGTCATTGTCTTTCGCTAGAGCCCAAAGAACATACATCATGAAAACCGCATTCTTTGAGTTTATTGTAAGTTTTTCATTAGAATAATCCGATGTCAATAGTTTCTTCTGTTCTTCTGTCAATGGTTGACCATACCGCTTTGTCAATATGTCGTTCAATTTATCAATATCTAATGTACCAGCTTTCACCATCTTGCTTACAGAGTCCTCCCATATAGCATCTATTGTAAATCCTTCTTCAGGAAGAACCTGCGAAACTACTGTTTCTAAATCTAAATCACTATCATGACCATTTGTAGCGACTGCTGCACCCGTGCTAGTAAATACGTCTCCCAACACCAGCGGTAGAATCTGATACCCCAAGGCAAAAATAGCCAACAGCAATAACGCAAAAAATACAAAACTTTGGAAAGGATTTAGTGTACTACCCAATAGACTTGTCTTGATTTTCTTTTCTTTAATCTCAGTTGTGCATGCCAGGCAAATATTATCATAAGAATTTTTTATAGTCGCCCCTAAGCCCAATGTCAATAACGTGAGACCAGCAAGCTGTATCCAGAATAAATAAGGAATCAATGAAACCAGAGGAAGCGTTACAAAACTACCAAATACTAGGAAATTCACACCCAAGCATACAGGGCATATTGCACCGAATACACCTGCAGATATGCCAAAAATGGATGTTCCTCTGGTAAGAACTTTGTTCGTGATTGAATATTTTGTCAACGTCACTATCAATGCCGACAATAAAGACGAAGAGAAAATGTAGAAGTAATCAAATGCACCAGGCTTGACATCCTTGAAGAATCCTATCTCAAGGACAGGGATTGTGAAAACACCGTAAAAGAACAGATATAGAAGGGTGAATGCTATTAATGAAATCAGAAAGAACGCAAGATTTTTGCGTGCTACAACGGTAAATGTGTTCGATACCATTTCTCGAATGCCGGATTTCCGTTTCATTATATATTCTTTCTCCATTAGAGCTATTAAATTTATCTTCTTAGAGCCATGCTTCTGCCAGAGTTGTCTTTTGAGAAATCTGTTACATTATTCTGTTGTAGCTGAATCTCCTCGTCCGTGTCGCTCCCGTATGTAATCAATATTTTATCCAAATCTTGGGAGATGTATTTTTCATATTCGAAATTCTGTTCCCATGTACTATTAGCATGCTTTACAAACATTTTCAGAGTAGTATCACCGTAATTACAGTATTTGTTGTCCTGACCAGCTTCGAAACACTCTGAGTTAAACTTCATACCGAGACTGTTGAAAAACATCTTCAGAGGTACGTCAGTGGCATGTATATGAATTACAGTACCAGCTCCAGCTCCAGTCTCGACATGCACATACGGACTAGCTACAAAATACTGCTCTGGAAGCGGGGTAATTTCTTCACTATCCAGAAAAACAGCAAAGTCAGCGTGGATATGCGTTGACCCAATAGTTCCCACACCTTCTGTTGACAAAGCCCAATAAATCCCGTATCCAATGCCTAAAACAATCAAGGATGGTATCAAAAAAGCAAGTATCTTACCTGTTGATATCTTCTTTTTTCTTTGTTGTTTTTCGTCACTAGTCTGTTTATGCGCATCATTTTTATGTTGGGTCAAGGCTTCACTAGTCTTGAACTTTCTACCGCAGACATCACAAGAAACTTTTTCCATAACAATCCTATTGTTAATTAAGATTTAAATTATTGGGAAAAGAGTAAAGATGCAAATTCTTCTACGAATACCGACGATAAAAACAGATAATCACCTACTATAACCAAAAATGTCACTCGGTACAACAGCTCAGCCTGCTAACATCCTTATAGAATGACTGTGCAGCTAATTTAATCGCTTCAGATAATGTTGGAAAAACATGGACTGTGTCAATTATGTCATCTATTTTCATCTTGAATTTAACGGCTAGCGTTCCTTCATGTATAAGATCGGCTGCGTGGGGTGCTACTATATGAACGCCCACAATCTGTTTTGTATCATTGTCTGCAACTATCAGGATAGGTAAATACAGCAGAAGGAACTTCATTAAAATTAATCTTCCTTTTGCTTTCCGTAAAAGCATTATCCACTGCTACAGCACCTTCTTTCGCTGCAATAGTTTCCAGCATAGGTTCCCCAATGACGTCTCCGGCAGCCCAAATACTTGGTGCAGATGTTTGCATTTCATCATTCACTATAATGAAACCCTTTTCATCAGTTTTCACGTCTACTTTCTCTAATCCCAGATTTTCTGTATTTGGTTTTCTGCCAGTTGCAAATAGAATTTGCTCAAATTCAGCTTCTTTTGTTTCATTGCCAACAGTGAAATTAACAGTTTTATTTTTCCCTTTCTTATCTACACTGTTAATCTCTGTCCCTGTGTAAATAATTATACCTTCTTCTTCCAAGTATTTTCTCAATGCTTCAGAAATTTCAGGTTCCCCCTCTGGAAGAATTCTATCGCTTCTTTGCAAAACTGTTACCTTAGTTCCAAAGTGTGCATACATTTGTGCAAATTCCAGTCCTAAAGCCCTGCCACCAATGACACACATTGATTTAGGTAATTCCTTCAAACTCAGAGCTTCTTCATTTGTTAGGTACTCTATTTTTTCTATTCCTTGAACAGGAATTATGTTAGATATTGCACCGACAGCAACCAAGAACTTTTTTCCTTTTAGTGTTTTACCTTCAACTTCGACTTCATCCTTAGAAATGAACTTACCTTTGCCTTCAAAATAAGTCACGTTCTCCAAACCTTTCACAACATCAGCATATTTTTCTTTTCTAAACTTCTTTACAAGCCTATCCTTTTGTTCGATAACTTTCTTGAAATTGAGTCTTCCTTTTCCATATTTAATCCCTTCGAAAGAATTATTCACCGCATGGTAATAGAGGGTCCCCACTGTGATTAGATTCTTGCTTGGCATGCAACCAACATTAACACAAGTACCACCTATTAACGCACCGGAAGTGGCATTGCCACCAACCATAGCTGTTTTTATTCCTAAATCATTTGCTTTTATTGCTGCAGCAAATGCGGCTGACCCTTGACCCAAGATTATTAAATCATATTCTTTCATTCAGGAGCAACTCGCAGTTTTTACAATACTTATCAACATGTCTATCTATAAGCTTGAGCAAAGGCAAGATGGTCTTCTTATTTAAAGAGTAGATGCTGTGTTTTCCTATTTTCTTGTTTGTAATAAATTGGCATGTAGCCAAACGCTTTAAGTTCTTTGACACAGTTGTTTGGTCAAACCCGAGTTCATTAGTAAGTTGTGTGACGTTTTTAGGTTTTTCCGCTAATGCATGCAATATTTTTAATCTTATCTCATTGCTTAATGTACCGAAGAATAATTTATATGGTGTTTTTATCATATGATATCTATGGCATATATACTATTTAAATCTTTTGATTAAGTTAAATCAAACTAATTAGCTCTAATCTTGCACTCTTCGCAATTACTTATTGACTTGGCTATAAAATATAAAGAAATAAGAAGAATTATCAAACCGCTGAATGTGAACTCAATACCTTTGAAGGGAAGAATTGACAAACCGCCCGTAACACCTAATATCGAAAGTAAGGAGGTTGAACAGGCAGGACAGCCTGCACCGAATGCACTCCCGATTAAGCCGCCTATGCTGAACAAATTAATTTCTCTGTTTCTTGTTGCCAGAAACTTGAAAGCAATCATGGAAATGTTAATTCCCCCGGCTAGAGCTACAGCAACCATCAGGCTTAAAGCCAAGTTACCCGAAACAGACAAGATAGTATTGATAATATTCAACGAAACTTTAGGAAAAAGTGCAAATCCGCCCACCGACCATGCTTGGAGAAAGAGTGGCATGTTTGTAAGGAAAATAAATAAGAAAAAAAGAAAAGCTGAAATTGAAATCGCGGAAAATATATAAACCTGTTTGCTAAAGACGAGCACTACAGACTCTTTTATTTCTTTCAAGTTATGTACAAATACATTCCTTTTTCCCATAATGTTCATTAAAGCATTGAATCTATCACTTGCCTGATAACAGAATACGGTTGAGCACCTACGATTTCTGTATATCCGTCTTTTGGATTCCCTATATAGAATGTCGGAGTCCCTGTGACGCCAGCTGTTACACCGTCTTGAAAGTCTTTATCAACTTCATCTTTGTATTTTTGTGAGTCTAAGCAAGAATTGAATTTATCAGTGTCTAAACCAATCTCATCGGCCCATTTCTTCAAGTCATCACTAGAAAATTGTACTGTTCCCTGCCCTTGCTTGTTTTGTTCATCAAATATTTTGTTGTGCATTTCCCAGAACTTGCCTTGTTCATTCGCACAGTTGGCAGCCATGGCAGCAGATGATGCGCTAGGATGTATGGAGCTTAATGGGAAATCTCTGTATACAAAAAGCACCTTCCCTGTATCAATATAATCCTTCTTCAGTTGAGATATTGTATCTGTGTAGGATCTTCTACAGAACGGACATTGGAAATCAGAAAATTCTATAACTATAACTTTGGCATCCTTTTCGCCCATTGAAGGATCATCATCAATCGATACTTGAACTTTTGACGGTTGTTGCTGTTGCGTAGGCTGTGTCTGAGTTATAGCTGTAATTTCAGTAGTCTTTCCTGTAAAACTGGACACTCCGAATACATTTCCTAATAAGTATCCTATGCCTAGTGCGAACACAAGCAAAGCAACCGTTGATTTGGAGACATCGAAACTTACTTTAATCGTTTTCACCTTTTATTAAGAAGACAATTTGCCACTATATAAGTGGCATTTAACAATTAAACATTAGATTTAAAAGATAAGGAAACATTTAATTTATCATGAAATACACAATGATAGCTCCGGTTGGAAACATGAAGTCGGAAGGATTGAAAACGATGGGACTGGTTGAAACTGAAGAAAAACGAGGGAGGATAAAGGTTCGATTGACGGAGTTGGGACGATTATTAGTAAAGGGATACGTTAGTTAATATATGAAGGTCAGTAGTTGGAAAGAACCGTCTAAATCACCAAAGATTGCGGTAGACCCTCTGATTGTGAAGAAGAACAAAATAGTTTTGTCAAAGCGAACGATAACTCCGTTCAAAGGAATGTTGCAGCTTCCAGGTGGGATGGTTGAATATGGTGAAACTATCGAGCACGCTGTTGTTAGGGAATCCCGAGAGGAAACAGGGCTTAAAGTCAGGATAAAAGAGATACTCGGCGTTTATTCTGGAAAGTCTAGAGATCCTAGATTTCTTTCTGTGTCAGTTGCTTTTATTATGGAACCCATCGGAGGAAGATTAAGAGGAAGTTTTGAAGGCGAACCCATTTGGTGCGATATCGATAAAGTCAAATCTAAGAAGCTAGGGTTTGACCACACAAAAATCCTGAAGGATTACGTCATGTGGAAAAAGAAGAAGGGAACTTACTGGTCGACAAAATAATCTAGTGCCACTTTAATCTTTCATCAATTTCTTTCTGAATTCTTTTCGCGCATCTTTCAGCTACGTTTTCTGGGTTGTCTCCAGCATCTATATATTCGACATTAAACTCATTTGCCAGCTCTTCAGGTAAATTGTAGTAAACTTTTAATTCTTCCTCAAGGTGTTCTGGTGTCTCAAACTTGTCGTGATCTCTTTTTTCCAATTGGCTCCTTTTTATGATTTCATTCGCAGGAACCTTCAGTAGAATTGTCAAGTTAGGTATATTTTTGTCAAATTTGTTTATTTCTTTCAACCATTTCAAATCTGTCTTACCTATCAAGCTTTGATAAATATATGTGGACAGAAGTGAGCGTTCTTGGATAACCACATAATTTTTCCCCGATCCGTTCAATGGTTCGATCACAGTCTCATAGTGGTGCAGATGATCGGTGGCATATGCCAAGGCAAACACGTTAGACGAAATTTCGTCCGCAGAGTTCCGAAGAATCTTTGTGAAAAACCCTGTGCTTAAAGTGCTAGGGACTTCCGTTCGCTTGAATATGATGTCATTGTTACTCTTTCGCAGTATTTCCATTAAAAGATTCGCTATTGTGGACTTGCCCGAGAAGTCTGGCCCATCTATACTTACTACAAGCGCTGGCATAATTGTCTATTGAAAGCTACTTTTAAATCTTCCAATATCGCTTCGTTTTCGCGAAAGTCTTTTCCGCTTCTAATATATCCCTAAATAGGTTGTTGTCATCCTTATGATACTTTCCTAGAATCCTTTTAGCTGTAGTAGGTCCTACGCCTTTACCGGCTAAAGCTTTGACGGATTTGCCCCTAAAATACATGAAAAGTTCAGCCCTATTCTTCATATTTTCATACCGCTTCCTTTCAAGTTCGTCCATTCCGATCTTTCTTAGAGCCTTCTTGACAACCTTACCTCCACCAATCCATTGTTTCTTCAATGGCGCCAACAATTTCGAATCGCATTTGTTGCATTTAACCCTGTCATTCACTTCTTTGACAAAATACAGTTGATCCCAATCACCACAATTAACACACACCAGTCTCATTTGCGTGTTCAGCAGCCTCTGCTTGAACAACTCAAAAATTTCCATCTCGGGCTTCTCAGGACCGACAACTTCCGCATACTTGTGCTCTACACCAATTTTTCCCAGATACGACAGACCATTCTTGAAAACAACTTTAATTTCTTTATTCTGTATTTTCTGCAATATCTCTGTAGCTTTCGATATGTCGAACTTTTCTGTTTCCAGTTCTTTTAATGTCTCCTTGTATATCGGCGTCCCGACATAATCTTCAATAATTTTTTTCATTCTAACTTGGCCAAATTCGGCATCTCTCGTTATCGCGCCAAATCTTTTGGCCACGTGCACAAACTTCCACGCAAACAGCTCGCTATTAGCCAGCGACATCTCAAGGTAACTCTGCAGATGCTCAGGTTTTGTGTTGAACAATATTTCCTTAATCAAGTCCACATTCTTCTTCTGGAACTGTATCATTATCCTGTAGGGATCCGTCTTCAATCCAACAGAACCAACTCTGCTTGTCAATAAAGCAACAATAAATCTTCCCAAAGTTTCGTTAACGTTGTTTCCATAGCATGTATGAATGACAACCAAATTCTCATAATCTTCTACAAGAACAGTCCTATCATCAGGAACCACACCAAATTTAGCCTGCTTCTTGATTGTACCAATCATTTCTTTGGCGCAATTCTCGTCAATCGGATATGTCTTTTGCAAATCGCCTATGATTTCACTCTGCGACACTGTTTTCAATTTTTCGGCAATCGTTCTTCTCAACAACCCAACTTCTTGCGTGACATCATGTAAAACAGGTATCAATTCCCCCTCCCATCCAGGAACAGCAGCCTCTATATCCTCCACAGGCTCCACCATCACTTTGTCATCTTCGACTGTGACAATCCTCCACGGCTGGCCTTTAACTATGAATGTAGTATTAGGCTCACCATGAACTGCAATAAATTCTTCATCCAGAACGCCAACAAAAGAATTGTCGAACATGTTGAACACCCTGAATTGTTTTATGTTGGGAATCGTGCTGAGATTTTCGAAATAATACTGGAATCCCCTGATGCGCTTTTTGATATAGCCATCCATGAATATCAATCCCAGTCTTTCCAATTGCTTGCATACATCAAGAAATTCCTGATAAGTCAAATCTCGGTACGGATATGCCCGTTTTATAATGCTGTAGGCCTTTTCCAGTTCTACCTTGCCGAAATCAAATGTGAGACCTATCAACTGGTGGGCTAGCACATCATAAGAATTCCTGTGCGGCGTCATCTGCTCTATTTCTCCAGCCAAAGCTTTCCTTGCGATTACAGTCGATTCGAACATGTCATCATCACCCGTGGTGATTACAATACCTTTGCTGACTTTCGACAGCTCGTGCCCGCTTCTTCCCACTCTTTGAACCAACTGGCTTACCTGGCGTGGCGACATGTATTGTATGGTCTGGTCAACGCTGCCTATGTCGATGCCTAATTGCAGGCTGCTTGTGGAAATCAGCGACTTGATTTTTTCCTCCTTAAACTCTTTCTCAGCCTTTATCCTAACGTCCTTGCTCAGCGAGCCATGATGTATGGCAACAGGAAATTTGCTATCCACAACTCTTATTCTTGACGCCAGTATTTCTGCAAAGTCTCTTGTGTTCGTAAATGTCAGAGTTGCCCTGGAATTCTTAATCAAGTCCATTATCGTCCTTAGTCTCGCTGCAGTATCCTTTGAGGAGAATATCTTCCCAACAATCTTGTCATCTGCTGGAACAGGCTTCGGATTAATTACAGTTATTTCAAATTTTTTATCGGTATCAGCATTCACTACTTTTGTAATCTTTCCTCCAGAGAAAAATTCTGCAACGCGCTCAGGGTCGGATACGGTAGCGGACAACATTATAAGTTGGAAATCGCCGCACAATTCCTTTATTCTCTCAAGCGCAACAGCCAGCTGAACGCCACGCTTTGAATCAATGACTTCATGTACTTCATCAAGGACAATGTGCTTGACATTTCTTAAAAGTTCTCTTATGTTTTTGCCTGTCAGCATCGGTTGCAGTTGTTCCAATGTCGTTATCATTATATCCGGAGGAAATTCAATTTGAGTCTTTCTTTCGCTAGCAGGCGTATCACCATGCCTTACAGCAACTTCCAGTTCCAGTTCTTTGCTCCACCATAATATTCTTTCCAGCATGTCCCTGTTCAGAGATTTCATCGGAGTTATGTAAAGGGTGTTGATTGCCTTAGGCTTTTCTTCTACAATTCTTTCGAAAATTTTTAACAGCGCACTTTCAGTTTTCCCGCTACCAGTAGGCGCAATTACCAGAACATTCATCCCCGATGCTATATAAGGTATGGCCAGTTGTTGTGGTAGTGTTGCTTGTTTGAATCTTTTCTGGATTACCTTCTGCAGCTTAGGCGATAATTTTTCGAAAACCATACAATCACAGATATACCTTCAAATCTTTTCCAAGTTGGTTAGAATTTTTAAATAATATGGCTTTCATCCCTGTTTTTCTTGCGCTTCTTACATTTTCAATCATGTTGTCTATAAAAACACATTCCTCAGGTTTGACTCCCAGATTTTTAGCAGCATAAAAATAGATCCTAGCTTCTGGCTTTCGCATTCTTAATCTCGTCGATAAAAACACCCGATCGAAAAATTTATAATCCCCCCGTTTCGCATGAACGCTTTCATGCAGTCTTATGGTGTTCGAAATAGTTGCGACTTTAAAGCCCATTTCTTTGACACGTTCTATAATCCTTACAACTCCTTTGTTGAGCTCTGCCCTTTTAAATTCAGTCACCCACACTTTTCTGAGAGAACTTGTATCAGATATCTTCAAAGCTTTTGACAATCTTGAAATATATTCTCTTGACGAAACTTCGCGCGTTTCCGTCAAAGGATCCAATTTTTCGTCTTCCTTTTTAATCCTCTCCCAGCTTACCCCAAACTTCTTTTCCGCAGCCTTGTAAACATGCGACATAGGCTCCTTTATCGTCACCCCACCTATGTCAAAAATAACAGCCTTAATCAAGATAACCATCTCTAACCACGACAGGAGTATATACTATGGTGTCTTTGCCTGACATAAGCTGAGATAACGAATAAATATTCTTAAGTAGCCTTAATAAAGATTAATGAACTTTGCTTATATTTTACTGCCCATATTCGCAGGATTGCTTATCGGGGCTTCTGTGTTAGTTCTACAGCAGGTCAATCTAACCGGATATACGGTTTCCACAGGAACACCGCCAGAGGAGCTCAAAGTTGATACAGAGAGTGAAACACAATGTCCAGCTTCATGTGATGACAAAAATCCATGTACAATGGATTGGTGCAATGAGACAAGCGGATATTCCTGCTCTTATGTAGTCATAAACGGAACATCCGAAGGATGCCGGGGCAACCCAGCCCTGTGCATCACGAACACATGCACATCGGGCAAGTGCACTAGTATCGAGCTTACAAGATGCTGTGGTAATGGCATATGCGAGACTAATGAAACTTGCAATTCGTGCTCAACAGACTGCGGAGAGTGCCCAGCGCCTGTAACTCAAACTGGCATTCAGCCGCCTGCAACAGGACAACAGACATCACAAACCAGTCCGCCTGTCACGAATGCGCAAAACCAAGAACCAAATGGCACAACATCAAATCAGACTGACACGACGAACCAAACGGCTATAAATGAAACAACACACGACCATGTAACAATCAACGAATTTACAACAAGGGGACCAAACGGATCCTACGACGAGTTCGTGGAGTTGTACAATCCAACAAACAGCGACATTGATATGACAGGATGGAAACTGCAATACAAATCAGCCACAGGAGACACATGGCAGAGCAAAGTAGGTTCCGGTATGTCTGGAGTTATTATATCCAAAAGCTTCTTTCTGCTCGCATCCAAAAGTTATTCCTTGGGCGCAACACCTGATTACTTTCATACTGCAAACTGGGGTATATCCGACACAGGAGGGCATCTTAGAATAATAGATGCTAGTGGCACAACAGTCGACAAAGTCGGCTGGGGTAATGCAAACGAGCCTGAAGGTTCTGCCGCACCAATTTCGGAGGACGGCAAAAGCTTGGGAAGGATATCCCTAACAACAGATTCAGACGATAATTCCAATGATTTCATCCTGACGACTCCATCGCCGAAAAATTCAGCAAACCAATAATCTTTTTATCCTTTTGCACGAGTATTTAAATGTTTTTGATTTTCAATCTTATATTCTTTTTACGCATAGTGTTAACTATGCAATTGCATTCGAGAGAAACCTTGCTGATTTCAGCCTTTTTGGTTTCGATGAGTATTTTGTTATCATCGGTATTTGCAGCGGTCGTTGAAGTAAGCTTGGTGCCGTTGCAGACTTCGCCTGACAAGAGCGTAGAGTTCTCACTTTCAGTCGGGAATCTTGCAGGAGACAATATAAACAAAGTTGAGCTTATTGTTCCTCAGGATGGCATCATTCCATTGTATCTGATCAAGGAAATAGGGAGTCCTGCAGGATGGACATACGAAACAAGATACTCTGTTGGTGCTCCCGCTCCATTCAGAATAATCTGGTCTACCGCCGATTCCGGTGTATCATCAGGCAAGTCGCTTAATTTCAATTTTGTCACATCATCTCCAACTGCTGGCGGTGACTATGAGTTTGAATGGAAGGCAGTCGACTTGCGAGGCGAAGAAGACTTTGGGAAAGTAAAGGTAACAAACTTCAACCCGACATTGACAAGTTTCGAGGTCAAAGTTCCCAATTCAACAAGCGCCGGAAAAGAATTTGAATTGTCTGTTGCGGCTCTTGATCAGAATGGAAACAGGAAACAGGATTACACAGGAACAGTAAAATTCTCTTCGTCCGATCCGTTGGCAGTGCTGCCTTCAGATTACACATTCCAACTAGCTGACAATGGTGTGAAAACATTCAAGATAAAGCTAAAAACAGCGGGTGCGCACCATTTGAATGTAGCTGGTGATGGCGTGCAGAAATCCGTTGATATGGATGTGCAACAAGGCGAAGTCAGTTCTGTAGAGCTTAAATTAATCAACGACACAGCGGCGCCAAACACAGTCATCGAGCTAGGTATGTTGTCAACTGATGTGTATGGCAACGTGAAGGATGTCACGAAAGATTCTGATTTTGAAGTCGATAAGGAAGCCGGAGGAAAATTAGCCAACGGCACTTACACGACCGATGTTGTTGGAAAGTGGACGATAGTCGGAACTTACACAAAGAGCGTAAACAAGTTCTCCGACGGTGCTTTGCTGACTGTTCTAATTGAACTGCCCAAACCAGTAGAAACTCCGCCAGAACCTGAAAAGAAAGTATCCATGGAAATCGTGTCGGATGACTTGGTAGAAGTCCAATTCAACTCAACAAAGTTATTCTCACTGACAGTGAAGAACACGGGCGAGGAAGACATATCGGACGTCACAGTTACATTCACCGGCTTTCCAGACAAGTGGATGAGCGTGTCGCCTTCTTCAGCGGATATAGACGAAGGCAAATCCCACAGGTTCACGGTCACAGTGTCAGCGCCTGAGCATGTTGAACCGGCTGATGTGGAATTTATAGCGCTGTCCCGCGAGCATTCCAGCGACAAGCTTAACGCATCGAAAATGGTCAAAATCAATGTTACAGAGTCAGAGCTTTCGGAGCCATCATCTGGAACAGGCAGATTGATTCTGAGCAAGAACCTGACTTATTTGGGAATAGCGATTGTCGTGGCTGTAGTTCTTATCATCCTGTTCTGGGCGCTGTTTCTGAAGGAAGAGCCGAAAAAGAAGAAATCGGAATAAATTTTTTATTCTTCGGTAGTGAATTGCTCAAGGGAAATGTTTATTTATAAGGAAAACGAACTTTCTTAAAGATACTTGTGGGGAACGTAAACTTTAAATTTGGTATTTTATCTGTATTTCTAGTCTTTTCTATCTTGATGATGTCTTCTGCGGCATTCGCACAAACGCCAACATTCAGAATTAGCGATGTGTTCCCTTATACTGCAGGCGGTCAAAGTAATTTGACAGTAAGGGTATGCTCAAACAGCCAGACAGTTCCTGTCAATAGCTTTAATTTTTCGACATCTTTGTTGGACAGCAATATTTCAATGAAAACAAGTATTGTAAACGCAACAATAACCCAATGCGGCGGTAGTCTCCATGGTGCCCAGTACAATTCCTCAAATGTTACCGGCAACCTCTCGCTAATTAGTCAGGGTTCATGCGATGCGAGCCAGCAAATCAATCCTATTTTCCAAGCGCCCTATCCGCAATGCGCCGATTTTGTTCTTAATGTGAGTTGGGCGGACTCGGGAGCTGTCGTAAATGTAACCGCCTTTAACGAATCCCTTGGAGAAGCATGGAACCCTGGAAGCATGAATGCGTCTGTTGTTACTATTAATCAGTTTCTTGTCAAAACGCAAACTTCTACAGGCACACAATTGGGAAGTATCGTCCTGATGGGATTTGACAATTCGGTAAAGTCATTTGCAAGCTTCAGCCAGGGTCCTGCGTTGACTGCCGCAGACGGTTACTTCATGCAACACTGTAGCGGTATTACCCTTTCAAACGGAACATGCGTGGGGCAGACCGCCCTTCATCCAAGAAATTCGTGTGTATGGCATGGCACCCAATTCTACGCAGGCGGGCAGGGAGGCGGTTCTACATGCCTCGACATGAACAATTCATTGATTCTTGGATATGACTTTATATCATCAAACACGACCAACGCCACCACACTTTTCAACCAGACGGCCACACTACTATTTAACAGGTCGGCAGTTGTATCTTTCGTGGATTTGTTCAGCGTTGACATGAACAGCCCATTTACCGGAGGACCTCCTAGTTTCATTTCTCTCGATGGGATTAAGATATATGATGACGGAGGATCTCTTGTGTTCAACCAGTCACTTGTCGGTACGACAAACTTCGTTCCGCCGGCATTCTTAGAAGTCAACAGAGTCTATACAATAGAACTTAACTTAAGCTCAGAGGCAGCCAACCGCAATTATTCTTTCATTTCCAACTCGAACGGAATATATGGTGCAATAGTTGTGAATGCAAACACGACTGGTGTGTCAGGCGGTCAGAGCTACACGATAATCAGAGGTCAGGTTGTCAATTCAAGCGACGTTTCTCAAGGAATAGGCGGGGCGGTTGTCTATGCAAAGTTCCACGAGTTTGACACTCCTCCTATGGGTGTTGTCTTCGTTAATTCGACTACAACCGATTCCAACGGATTGTTTTCGTTAAGAGTTCCAAGCACGCAATTCTTGAACGACCCATTCGGTGGCGGGTTCAAGATGCCATTCCCTGCATACGATTTATTTATAGTGTCAAATTGGACAAGAAATAGTGTTCCGTTATTCTTCCCGACAGTTGATGACAACGGTGAAAGAGGGCATTTTGCCCAAGGAAGCACAATGGTTCTGAAACCGACAAAATTGAAAGACGGCGGACTTGTCAACTTGAATGTGACTTTGAATAATGCGACAGGGCTGATAACCGAAATAAGCAGGTTCAGCTCAGCCAAGGTAACGGGAGTGTCGAAAGACGCGCTCAGCTCGAAGATGAGTATGCTCAAAATCTTCCAGAATACCAACCTCCCATCCTATATAGTAATCCCAATTGTGGCACCGACCGGGAGCTTGGAAATATCGGTTATCGGCCAGAATCAGACATTCGGGTTCGGGGACACGCCTATAATGAATATGTGCATGAGCAACGCGTCATTGGTAAGTGCAGGAACTTCGGTATCGGTAAATTGTAGCTTGACAGTGCCAGGATATGTCAACTTGAATGTCAGCAATTGCAATTCCTTATTCGACGCATCAACATGCACGAGCAAAGGTTCGCTGGGCAATTTCGACTTTTGGTTTTCCAATATACTGCTTATTAAAAACAGCACAGGCCACCCGAAGATGTCGATAGACTCGAGCAGCTTTGTGCTTGAAAATATTTTGAGGAGCGGTTCCGCATCTAACAGCATAGGACTTCCGTTGCCTGAAGGAAGTTACCAATTGAGCATCGTACCGGCATTCGACTTTTCAGAATGGACAGAGGTGCACAACACTACAAACTTCGTTATCACAGCCGGCGGAAATCAGACATTAGACATCAGGAGAGCACGTGCATTTAATTTTAATCCCATGTTCCCGTCGTTGACACTCAACGCCAACAATCACATAAACATAACCGTGTCTGACTTCAGCGGACCATTGAGTAATTCCCATGTGAACGTCACTGCACAGCTTATCTTTCCAAATAAATCAGCGGCAAGCAACGGAACAGGAGAATCTCCAGTCCTGAACCTTACATACGATCCTACAAATCGAGTATTCTACAACGTATCAGCCAACTTCTCGCAACCTGCATATGGCGGACTGACGGCAGGCAAGTATACCATCTTATTCAATATGACACATTCAAATGCCTCTGGGTCTACCCGATATACAACAACATTCCTTCAACCTAATTCACTATCAGACTTTGCTGTCGGTATTGATTTGGGCGGATTCACTTTTGGCACAGGACAGACAATCAACGGGAAGGTGTTCGCATTCGATCTTACAAAAGCTCCTCCCGATGATGCTGTGACAGGCGCATTGAAGATAGAAATTTATGACGAGACAGGCACACTGTATAATTCTTCAAATATCTCCACCAGTGTTACTAACGGGGAAGGAAGCTTTTCAGTCCCAGCGCCAAGAACAATAGGCTTTTACAATTTGATTGCTGTTGTCAATGCCAGTGGCAGATCCGGAATGTCAGAAAACTGGCTGCAGGTCAGCGACTTTTCCGTCAAAATAGCAACTGACAGGTTTTCATATCAGCCAACAGATAAGGTCTTCGCTACGATAGAAGTAAGAAATGCAAGCACTAGCGCAGGAATAAGTAGCGCCAATGTGGAAGCGACTATCGGCAACAACCAGAATCCAGTTATCGGGACTACCGACAGCAACGGCAAGGCGGTCCTCACACTCGATCCGTCTACTGTAACATCTTCCGGTCAATGGAGCTTCGGCTTCAATTCGATAAAGGTGAAAATATCAAAGGACACAGGCACGAAAATTATTAATCTGGACACATTCTACGGATTCAATGTCAGGGGATTCGAGTTCTTTGTGCAATCGGAGAAACCAAGCTGGTCAACAACCGAGTCAGTTCTGATAAATGTGTTCATCCCACCAGGAACAACGCTAACTTCTGCTCCAACTGCAGCAGTCGACGGCAATTCTTCTAGCAACTACACGGCAACGCAACTGGCTCCAGACTTCTACCAATTCAATCTAGGCGCTCAGAAAGCCGGCAGGCATAGTGTCAAAGTGACGGCGGCAACCTCCAGTGGCAGCCAGAGTGCATTCACAGGTTTTGAAGTCATAGCAACCAACATTCAAGTACAAACACGCAGGGGAGCAACTCCACAATTTGAATTTAATGCAAATGAAATTTTCAACCTCACAGTTACAGTTATCAACGTAACCACAGGCGGTCCTATAAACAATGCTGAAATCGTCGCAACGCTTTACAAGGCAAACCCGCCGAATGACATCAATGTGACACGAAATGTGAGCTATACAAATGCAAATGGATATGTTGCAATGAATATTAATGCCTCAAATAGGGGCGGATTCCATTACATTCTTGTGAATGTTACCAACTCGAGTCAAACTCAATACGCAGGTATTATGGTATCAACGCTCAAAGTAAACCTGTTGAATTCAACACCTGCCAACAATGGTGTGACAGTTACACGCTATTCATCGGCACCTGGCAGCACAGTCAATATTTTTGTTAATGCAACGTCTGGAGGAGTGAATGTGGCTGATGGTTCAATCGTTACTGTGAGAGTATGGGCATTTGGAAGGCCTATAGAATTCACCAACACCACAACAAGCGGCAATTCAACAATTTCATTTGAAATCCCGTCATTTGCGCCAAAGCTAACTTATGGTTTGGATGTCATTGTTGCCGATACAAGCGGAAATACAGGGGTCGCCCCACGAGCAGAACTGGTTGTCACAGGCGGTAGCGCATTAAAGTTGGATGTGGAGTCAAACGCATTCTCCTATACACCAAGTTCTAGCGGAACATTCACTGCCGTGCTTACTTATGAAAATGGAACTGCCGCTCAAGGCCATAACATCACCTTTGAAAGAGGTCTTCCAGGCGGTTCGCCTACCACAGTAGGAACATCAATCACAACAGCAACAGGTGCGGCTACACTCTCGGTATCCAACATGGGAACAAGCGACGGGCGCTATTTTGTCCGCGCATACATCACAAACGAGACCACAGTTTCAGCATTCTCAGGATACACCGTCAATAGCTTGGTTGTCAATTTGAGTACAAACGGCACAACCTTCGACCTCGGTGGCGTCATAGGATTCAATGTAACAGTTACAAACGCCAGCACAGGAGGATCGTTTAACGCCAGCACAGGAACAGGATTTATAATGATTTTCGATAAAGAGAGAGGGATAATAACCACACCTTTGACTGTGAGTAACAGCCAGCCTTACACCGCAAGTTTAACAATTCCGAATGATCAGTCGGCTGTAGGAACCTACGGTGTTGGCGTAGAGTTCACGTACAATGGTTCGAAGGGATTTGACTTTACTTTGATAAGCGTTGTGAATGCTTCAGAGAGAGTAACCGTCTCTGTGCCGTCTAGCATTACAGCAGGGCAGGCATTCAACGTGACCATAAACAGTTCAGCGACATCAACAGGACACCTAAGCGTCTTCTCACCTGTCGCGACATCAACAATCTATGACAATTCCAGCATTTCAATGACGGGAGGAACAGCGCAGAATATCACACTCAACATAACAGATACAGGAGTTTATGTGTTCAATTTCAGGGTAAGTGGCATCGGCGCCAATTCCACCATAGCCACCATAATAGGCGTAGCTTCAGGAGCCACATTGCCAGCCGTATGGACAGGTTCAGGTTTGTCGACCAATTCAACAAGCTTCTCATCTGGGGGAACAGTCTACCTGCTTAGCAATGTAGCCAATTCAACCGCAAGAATAATGACAGTATCAGGCAATACAACAACGACAGTCTCGTTGCCGTTGACACAGAATACATCGACAACATACTATACAACATTCACACCATCAGCAACCGGAAGCTATTACGTGAGATTGGACAAATCTACGGCGTCTGGAATCGCGACCTCAATGTTTACTGTGAGTTGATTGAAAAATGGATAAAAAACTATTGATACCAATTGCAACGATGATAACTATTTTCTATTCGGTTAGTCTAGCTTTCGCAGCATCGCTTTCTGTCGCGAGCGTGACCATACCGTCAAGTATCAACCAAGGCGACAGCTTCACTTTATCGGCATCCATATCAGGTTCGGATGTCACAAGCGTTTCTTCTACATTAGACCTGCCTTCAGGAATATCATGCACGCCTACAGGGTCACAGTCGGTTTCCTTGGACGGATCAGGAAGCGGAACTGTAACATGGTCGTGCACAGGCAATGTTGCAGGAGATTATACAAATAGGATTACTGTAAGCGTTTCTGGTACCGATTCGAGCACAGGAGGATCCGTGTCAGACAGTGAGCAGACAGGATTGAAAGTTCTGTCCCCAGCGTCGCTGACAGCATCTTCAACAATATCAAGCACGAGCGTCACCGCAGGTAGCACCGTCACCTTTACTGTGGGGGTGAATAATGCAGGTGATTTGTCAACCACTTATAGCATTACCATATCATGCCCTACGGGTACAACCTGTTCGCCGACTTCAGTCGCATCTAACAGCATTTCAGGAAACACATTAGAAAACAACGCCGTTACCGTCACAGGAGGCACGGTCGGGAGTTACACACTAACAGCAACCGTTTCTGGTAACAGCCAGACGTTGACAACGTCCAAATCATTGACGGTCACAGCTGCACTGACTTCCGACGACACCACAACCACCACTCCAGGAGGCACAGTACCAGGAACTAAAGTAACTTTGGAAAAAGGCAAGGCAACGATTACTATTCCCTCGATCGCGGCAGGCAAATCAGCGACTGTTGACATAACAAAAACAGAGGATGTTGCATTCAGGAAGATTGTTATTTCTGTCGCAAACGCGGTGAACAACATTCAAGTCACAGTCACAAAGCTCGCTGACAAACCTGCGACCGTGGCGCAAGATGTCACAGGGAAAGTCTATCATTATATCCAGGTCGACAAGAACGTTTCTGATACTGCCGTCAACCAAACCACCATAAGATTCGCTGTTGCAAAGACATGGCTGACCAACAACAGCATCAATGACAGCACAGTTGTGTTGAACAGGTATGTCGCGGGAAATGTCAACGCATGGACTGAATTGGCAACATCCAAAATAGGGGAACTAAGCGGCGATACGGAAAACATTGTGTACGAGGCGATATCGCCAGGACTGTCGGTGTTCGCGATAACAGGGAAAACTACAGGCGAAGTTACGACACCGTCTCCAACGCCCACACCCGAAGTTACACCCATTTCAACGCCATCGGAAGTCGCTGAGCAGGTAAAGAAGGATGCATGGAAGATAGTCATCATAGTTGTCGTATTTGTAGCGGTTGTCGCGGGCGCTGTCATTCTGAATAAAAAAGGCATAATAAAACTCGACAGGATACTGCCGATAAAAAAAAAGGCAAGTTGGGACGAGCTGAAAAGAAAGTACAGTAGAAAACAGTAGAGCACACCTTTTTATTAAGAGAAAACCAAAATATTTATAAGGTTGACGTGGGGAACAGTTATAAAATTATCATTTTTTCTACACTTTTCTTACTGTTAGTTGCCCAAAGCGCTTTGGCGTTGGCATTCACGGGGTTCACAGACAAGTCCAATTATAAAATAAACGAGTTGATCAATTATACTGGCGTAGCTGACCAGAATTCGAATCTAACATCAAATATAACATTCTGGCTGCTTAATTCTAGCGGCAGTTCATTTAACTATACTTCAACGGTTCCCAATAACACTAATTTCACAACACAATTGAACGCGTCTGTTCCAAGAAGCGGGGATTATTTTGTCAAGTCTAATTTCACGTTCAACGACACTTATTACGAAAGCTCGTCAATTGTGAAGATCTCAAGGGCGCACAGCATCGTGATTTCTACAAGCAAGCCGGCCTATTCGCCTGGCGAAGTGATAAACTTCACTGTAAGGGCGACGGATGTGAACAACATAGGAGTTTCTAGCGAGAATGTCACTGTTCGGTTGACGTATTCGACTAACGACACCGTGTTAAGAACAACTTCCGGGCTGACCGATTCGGCAGGCGAACTAACATCTAATTTCATAGCGCCTAGCACAATCGGAAGCTACAGATTGACGGTGAACGATTGGGTTGCTGTAAAAATTATTGACATAAGCACTTTTGATTTGGTTGCGTTCACAGGGGATGTCAATGGCGACATAAAGACAAAATTTGCAGCAGGAGACACGGCATACGTCTACATGGATTTGTTCGACACCAACAAAACACGATACACCGGAACAGAAACCATATCTGTCCAAGTCACATATCCTAACGGCACCCAGAACAATTCCGTATCTTACACATTTTCTGGCAGCAGGGTCAACACGTCCTTTGTCGTAAGCGATAATGGCATTCATAATGTGAAAGTTACTGTTGTCTCAAACTCCAAATCTGTGACGTTGCCAGTTGAAGTCGGGTTGTATGAGATTGTCGGGTGGCTGGAAAGAAACACAACCGCGACAACATCTTTCTTCCCGAATGGGTTGGTGGATGTCAAGGTGAAAGTCTTTAATGTCAGCAGCGGTGAGGTGTTCAAGTCAGCAGGATTATCATATCCGTTTGAACTCTCATTGCTGGATTCTTCTTTTGCAAATGCGAGCACTATTTCCAATGCAACTACGGTCAGCGCCGATGGTGTGAGAAAATTCTCGTTCAACGCGCCGAACATTACAGGATTGTATTATGTAAAGGTAAGGCTCAACCAGTCGATGATAATTCTTGACATGAAAGTCACGGACAGCTTTGCAATCGCAACTCCTGTAGATCAGAGCTACAACTTCAAGAATGTATTTGTCGGCACCCGGCAGACGATAAGAATCTTGACAACTCTAGACAACGCAACTCATTCAATAAACATCACCAATGTTTCAGCGATTTCTGTCAAAACTAGCAAAGGTGTGGATATAACATCATCACTCGGTTTCAACACGTCAATCGTCGATTACAAAAATGGCAAAGCCGGACTAGTGGAGTTTTCATCGCCAGGAGACGCAGGATTGTACTTCATTAAGACCCTTGCCAACAACAATTTCGCAGCAGAAACACAGCTCTTGGTAAAGTTTTACACCGCGTGCGCACAACTGGACGGGTACAAGTGGTTTGTCAGTTCCACTGAAGACGTTAACCTGACGGTCAGAGTTTCCGAAGCGAAAGACGTGGGATTGATAGACTCGCTCTCTGGCAACGCGAGCGATACGACAAACACAGAAGGAAACGGCACTGGAAGTTTTTCAGGGATGTACGGGATGCACGATTGTTATGCTGAATATAAGACTACAGCAAGCAACAGTTCGACGGCAGGGAACAACACAGCCAACATAGCGGTCAAAATAACCAAAGTCATCAATACTTTGAACGGCGAGGATGTCACGACAAAAGTCGGCAATCTACCAAGCGGCAATACAAATGACAATGGTAGAGTGGCATTGAATTTAACGAAGCCATCCGGCGGATGGGATGGAGGGACTTATGTTGTCGAGCTGGAGCTGAGGGATCAGAACAACAATACGGACAAAGGGTTCGGCGCATTCCAAGTCAAGAACCTCTGGATAAACGTATGGCCGCAGCAAATCAGCGGGAGATGGAAATGGTATTTTTCACCGAATGAGCAGATGAATTTTTCAGTCAACGCTTACAACTCGTCTGGCACTTGGTACTACTACGGACAAAATAATGGAACCGGTGACAATTGTACAGTTCTAGGTTTATTTTACCAAGGCAATGGTGTCGAATGGTTCTGGCCGCCTAAAACTGTGCCAACCAACAAATACACCTACACATGCACGAATACCACCGCACCTGCAAATGGAAGATTTAATTTGAACATTACACAAAGCTCGGCATTCGATACAGGCTATTACATGGTGAGAGTTAAAGTCAATACAACTTCTGGTGTAGGAGATTCTGGTGAAGGTTGGTTTGCTTTAAAGGCCTATAATGTCTATGTCAGAACCACCTCATCCAACTATTATGATTCGTGGTATCGCGGTGTGACAGACAATGTAACATTGGACATAGACGTCACTTTTGCAAGTTCAACTCGCTGGGAATGCTACTGGCAGAAGTGCCCTTCAACCGAACTAGTGGCAGAGAATCTTAACATATCAGCGAAATTAATTAAATACGACGAATGGAAGCCAGGCGACTATTCAACAGGCAAATACAACGCCCTGTTCGCCAATAACACCGCCAGCAGCACGACAACGAATCTCTTGACAACATTCCTTAATGAAAGCGCGACTTCAGTGACTGTGAATGTCACCGCGAACGGTTCAAATTCCTCAGCCTTGATAACTATTCCAAGTAGCGCTACAATCAGCTCGGCATCCATGAGCATAAACGCAACAACCAGTAATTTGGCTGTAAACGTAACCATAAGCGACAAAATAAATCAGATTAACCGTGGACCGAACTTCTTCAACATAACAAACCTGAACACAACACGCAACAATGCCACATTTACGGACTCTCTGACTACTGCATTGTCTTCCTGCGCAAATTCGACCGGCAACTGCACTCTGGGGTTCAACATAACCTCGAACGGCACAGGCGTGGTCACATTTTTCAATCTGACGATCAACTATAACACCACACAATCCCTCCAAAATACATCTTCATCGTACATCAATACCACAAGCGGCAACGCAAACCTGACTCTGATTCCGAGAGGAGGGAAGGACGGCAGGAGCTGGGAGACTGGATACTACAGCGTAGCTGTCACTGTGGACGGTCCGCAAGGGAAGGAAACAGGGACATACTGGTTTGAAATAAGGAGCTTCTTTGTAAACCTGCAGACAGTAAAGATGAATGACACTAAACAGACAACATACACCTACACTTCTGGGGACACAATCAGAATAAATGTCAGTGCGACCAACAAGCCTTCTTGGCTGAGCAACTCTTACGGCGTGTCGCTTGCAAAT
>JACOWB010000002.1 GCA_016177025.1 Candidatus Aenigmatarchaeota archaeon | reverse complement strand
AATGGGAATTATAGAAGACCTGATTGCCGTCACGCTTTCGACAGGAGAACCTTTAACATGGAAAATTCTTGGCATAATAGCCCTTGTTGCAATACCATTTGCCGCCATAGGAGAGCTTATAGTCGACAGAATGGAATTAATACCGCAAAAAAAGAGAAAGTAACCGATCAACAGAAGCTGGCAAATATATATTATAGATCATAGTATATAATCATGGTTAAGGGAATTTTCAGTATAGTGTAAAATTTTTGATAATATGTCACTTGTAAGTAGTACAGGATAGAAATCTTTATATGGTCTGAGAACAAGAGCTTTTTAGTGGGTGTCGAGTATGGATAGATTTGAATCGGATTTGCAGACAGGTCTCTTTCTGCCGGAAGAAGTGTCAAGAGGGAGAAATACAGTCGTAAGAAGAGAGGAAGGATTGGCGCGACTGCTTGAAAATCATCCTGAACTGAACACAAAAGCATATATCCGGACTTATTGGGAGCAGTTTGAACCACAACCTGAAAGAGCCTATTCACGAAATGGAAAGCCCAACATACTAGGAAGAGGTTTGGGATATGCTGGTAGATTAGTTCCGCCCAAGGCAAGACCCATAGTTGCTGCCGGAGCTGCAGCCTTGGCATTATTTGGCTGTAATACTGGAACTGCTACGCCTGTTTTACCATCTCAAACCAGCACTTCAATAGTTAGGGAATCTACACCTGCAGTTACATCTACGCCAGAACAAGATTTGATAAAGGAGCGTGCTTCTCTGCACCCTGATGCGTACAATGAATTTGATAGCCTCTTTGCTGAAGTGAAGACAGATGGCGTTACTTCTAAAGAAAGGGATGGTGTGATTGCTGTTGTCAAGGATCCCAAGTTTAAGCTAGTCACTCAGAATGATGATTTGACTAGTGGGTTGAAACTTGCACATTACCCGTTCTTGTACAATGAATTTACTGCTCCCCCATCTGTTCTCGTAGATGGCATCCCTTATGCACAGAAGTTAGAGGGATTGATCATTAGTTCTGACCCCAGTAGGAATGTGTCTAGAGCTTGGAATTATAAGGTGAAAAAGGAGCATGAAACTTTATGTATTTTGATTCCCGAAAGCCAACCAGGGTATGATTGCAACTCTCAAGAAGCGAAACAGTTTAGATGGGATAACGGGAGTTATAGGCTACAGTTGTGGTTAGATGGGAATTCTATAGTTCCCTTAAGCATGGCTGGGATCGAAGAAGTGTTTGAAAAAGAAGAGGATGCTGAAATTGCATTCGTGGAAGGTTTCTGGGTACCCCTGGAGATGTATAGATACAATCTTACGCAGTGGAAATGGTACGGGCAGCCTCGGTTTTCCAATTTAAGGGACAATATGGATGTTTATTTGGGGAAGAAAAAAATTAATGCGAAAGGTAAGCAAGAACTGCCCTTTGCGAACTTGAGGAGCAGAATAGTTAGTGTGCAACAAGACCATACTCTAGATTCTTACTTAGGTAATTTTGGTAATGATTATGAAAATGCTACGGTTAATTGGAGGAGACAAACTCACCCTGTTGTTATAGCCGGATTGGAAAATGTCCCACAGGAGTATAGAGAACATTTTGTGCCAATTTTGGACAAGGAATGGAAAGACTTTGAATTAATTAAACTTGCTTACGGTTTGGCTGTATCTGATATGCATGGTTTAGAAAGCTCAGATGTTAGTGTTGCGGCATTATACATCAATGCATTAGGTGGGACTGCCTTTCAACAATTCGATATAAACCCAAATGGTACAGGAAGCCATCAGTATCTAGCTCATGTGATTCCTAAACGCATTTTACCGCTACTCCCAGAAAGGAAGCTTGTATTTCCAGGACAACTGATATCTCCTTATTCGGCATTGGACGGGCTGATAGAAGATAAGGTTCCGAGTGTTAACAGGCCTGGTAGTAGAGAGGTTATCTGGACTTATCCTGCACAAAGATAAGGTTGTCGTGTATCTCCTCGTCCTTTACAGGTACCAGGCGCAGCTCTTTTGAGTGGTGGTAACCCTCCAATGGTATCTTCACTTGCAGTACAACAAAATCCTGCATTACACTCGTCATTAGACAAGCAACCACCTGTGAGACATGTGTAAAGTGTACCTGGCTTATTTACAACTGGTGTGTTGCACTCCAAATATTGATTTTCACTTAGGCATTGGTTACTAACATAACTTTCACATGTTAAATCATTGTTTAGCTTCCGCATGTATTGCAGTCGTTATCAGTGCATGCTTTCGCAGACCACCAGTATTGCGTGTTTAACTGTAGTCCATCACTTACTAATAGCTGGTCCAAGTCAGTCGTTGAACAGCGTTGATATAATGCGGTTGTTGGCGTTTGTCCGGAATTTCGAACATAGAATTTATAGCTTTTAGCATATGCGCCAAAATCGTCAACCACAGGAGAAACGTCCAGAGTAGGATCTCTGGATGTTGTCCCACCATTTTCAGGAGATAGTCCGGCTGGAGAGGTTGAAGGCGATAATAAATTCGGGTTTATAGACGAGCATCTGTTCACTACACAGAAAGGCGTTGGTGATGTGCAGTCACTATTGCTGAGACAGTCACCTACTGTAAAGAAATGGCCTTCAAAACTATCGGTTTCTGGAATTATTGAACTTACTGTATTTGTCCCTATGCCACTAGGTGGATAATTGCCAGAAATATCTTCAAGCCCCGGCGAGTTATCTTTATGATAACTTAGAAACTTGCAGTTGGTGGAAGAGAGTTTATAACCATAAGACATACTGTCACCGCAACCGAAAATATTACAGCCCCTGTCTATAACCTCTGGCCATATAGCAATCCCAGAATCGCCTACATTGCCGTATACGTTTTTAAATCTGAAGTCGTTGAGATCACAATCATTACTCCCAGCATCGTCGATTTTCACGTCATGTGTTAAAGGACAACAACTAATTGTGTAATCTGTCTTAAGAGGTTTATTCGTTACAGAGTTGTAAACAGCTAAATCACTTATCGTTAGCACGCAACCGTTAGCAGGATTGACAAGAGGGAAGTTTGTTGGCAGTGCCCTTCCACACACATTCAAGCTCGTAGACCCCCCGTGACAGCCTGAACCAGGCGCACATTCATTTCCTGCATTATCATAGCATTTTGGATACACCGTATGGCTAGTTGTACCGAAACCTCCTGGGTTAGGAAATGTGTAGGATTTCGATCCTTGATAATTACCTGCGCCGCAACCGTTTGCCAGTAGTGGTATGGATCCCTTATTTACACCGTCTACGTAAAGGTCGCATGAGCTAACACCACTAGTTCCAGTATCGTATACACCATGATAATAGGTAAATGCTTGGTCATAAGGAACTGAGGACGAGGTGCTGAAAGTGCATGTTGGAGAGAGTGTTGGATTGGACGAGGATGTGGCGGGTTTTGTGTAGTCTATGCTGAATGCTCTGCTTTGTGAATTATAATTATTTACATTATCAGTTGCTCTTATGTCAACTGTGCATTTATTAGTTCCTTCCACATTACACCACTGGCCACTGCCGACAGTTATTGTCTTGATTTTTCCAGTTCCGCACCAGCTACTTCCACTTTCTCTGAGGGTCCAGCTTGCACCGCCGTCTGTGCTAGTCAGAATTTGGCATGAAGCGCCACTTTCACTATCTGTGGCATCGTAATTTATATCAAAATTAGCATTTTTCCATCCTGCCGCAGGAGAATTAATAGTTATGGACGGAGCTGTGACATCGCGATTGACTGTAAACGATGCAGTGTGGTTGAGGAAACTGTCACTGTAAAGCTTCCTGTAGATGCTGTTGAATAGTATACCGTAGATCCGGAAACATACGCATATGATGAGGATTCTGATATAGATGAAATTGAGCATGTGGGCACTGTCTTGTCGACCTTTACAGTTCTGCTGTTAGTTGTTTCTACATTGTCTGCATTATCAGTACTCCTGTACCTGACGTATGTCGTTCCATCAGAAGAAATAGTGACGGACGTTCCTGTGGTAGATGGCGTGCATGTGTTTGATGCATCGGTGCAGTATTGCGTCGAAGAACATCCGCTTCCTCCATCAGAGCAGGAGAGGGTCACTTGCACGTTTTGATTTGACCATGTGCTGAAAGTGTACGAACCTCCGCTTGGTTGTTTTGTTGCGCTGGCTGAAGTAGAAGGTGCAGATGTGTCGAGAGTTATGGTGTCGCTAGCAGAACCAGCATTATTTGCATTATCACGGCATTCTATTTGGGCTGTTTTCGTCCCGTCGCCTGATGACAAAGTACATGCCACATTATTCGCTGTGCATCCTGTACAGGCAACCCAGCCGGATTCAAAAACACCATCATTGTTACAGTCGTATCTGTAATCTTTCATGCCTGAACCGCTGTCGGTGCAGGAGATATCTATGTAAACGTTTGCATCGTTTGTATAAGATGTGCTCCCACTGGTTTTATCTTTTATGGTTACGCTCCTGCTGGGTGGTGTTGAATCTGATGGTGGGACAACACATTCTATTCTCCAAAGATCGAACCCTGTTTTTGTTATACTAGAATCAGAATGAAATCCGAACTTTAACGTATTAGTACTGTAAGGACCTTTCCATATGTAACCTCCTGAATTACCAGAAATGTCCTCCAGTAATGTGCTGGCACCATTATAAATTTTCACAAAGTCGTAGCCGGATTCAGTGTCATAATTAATATATATTTTCATTGTCGAACCGCTAGGACATGTGTAAGTACCTGATAGGGCGCAATCCAAGTTATTTGGGTATGTATTGTCAACAAGTTTACCAATTCCGTAATATTCCGGAAAACTACCTGAATTACTTCCTGAAGAAAGAGACCCTCCTGCTCCACCATGGCAACTTGATTCTGCAAAAGTCACCATCGGTGTGAATACTAACACAACAATGATTGCAATCATTAATGGGGTCTTTTTTATCATTCTACCAACTCGTAAATATCTACATTTTCTTCAGAAACTTTGACTTTGATTATGTTGGCATTCCCTTTAAATCCAATAGTTTGAAGCCGTAGGTAAACGTTCTTCCCCTGCAGAAATGCTCCTCTTATCTACACTCTGTAAGTTACCTGAATATTTTTCTAAAGCTGATCTAACTGCATTTTCACAAATTTTGATTTCATTTGAGAAGATGTTACATTGAGAAAAAACACTCTTAGGAGAATATGTAAAATAAACTGCAACACCAACAGCTATCACAACACCCACAACAATAACTGCAAGCTGCAGCATGGTCCCGCTCGATATCTTTTTATCCATCCCACCAATAGCCTCCCTTACAGCCTTGTTTATCTGTTCTATGGCATACCCTTTCGCTTTCAAATCTTTCCTTATTTCAGACAAAGGGACATTCTCCTTCAATTTCCTGAGGATGAACTGCTTCATTGAGCTGGGCATCTTAATTCAGTATTCGAGTTAGGAGAGTATAAAGTTTATACTATAGCTTGCGATAAAATAATTATGAGATACCTAGCGTTTATTGTGTTTGTCTACCTTCTGTCGGCTTTGGCATATGCCGGCCCGGATGACAAATGGATTCCTGCGGGGTCTGCTGAAGAGGAAACTGTTGGAAGCGTGGAAGTGCAAACGGCAGAATCTGCTTGGACACAATATGATGGAATTGCCCTGATATTAGGTATTGCCGCGTTTGCCTGGGTTTATGTCATCTACAGGGATTTCAAGAAACCGGGAAGAGGATAAATCATCTTTATGCCGTATCCAGCACAAAATTAATATATGAAGATTGCAGGAATTGTTTTTTTCTTAATTGTCATTTCTATTTATCTGGTTCCATTGACTGATGCTGATTCAGGTGATGTGTGGGTTGAGTGCACGCCTTCTCTCTATAGAGAGGTGAAGGAAGGCAAGACATGTTGCAGAACAGACTCCAATACCGATGAGTGGACAACTCCCACGACAAACTGCAAAGATCCTTCAGCGACATTCAACTCTCCCCCCATCGACTGGAAGAATTCTGGTTTCTCAATTTCCGCTACATATTCTACTGTAAACTACAACTCTGCTAAAACCCCATCCGGATTAACAAAGTGCGAATACCGTGTCGAAAGCAATGGCGCCGAAACTCTTGCATGGACTGATACATCATGTAGCGGGAAATCTGTCGATAAATCTATACCTATAACTGTTGGGAATGGAAAGTACTGTAGGCATGATGGGACGGATAAATGCAAAATTGAAATAAGGGCAAATGACGGATTAGATACTGGATTAAAGCCACCTCAGTCGCATTTAGTTGACATTGATTTTTCCAACCCGGTAGCAGGGACGTATACAATTAACGGTATATCCCCGGCCATACTATACACGACAGGTCCATTAAACCATGTCTGGTCTGGATTTAGTGATGCCGTCTCCGGACTCAAATCATTTGAAATATGGCGTGCAAATTACGGACCTACTTGCAAAGAAGGGAATTTTAACGGATGCAGTTTTGGAGGAACACCATATCATTCTGACAATGCTGCACCAGCTTCAGGATCGTGGTCCGAAACTGTAACTAGTGATTTTGCATATGGCTGGCACAGCTCTGACATGGCTGGAAACTACATCACGGAAAGCGATAAAAATGGCGATGGTGTGAAGGATGGTGATCCAATTGTTGTTAAGTATGACATTGCTGCTCCGACAGTTCAATGCAATGCCGAAGGTTTGATATTTGGCAGTAGTGCGCCTACAGTGAACATAGATTTTTCTGACAACTATGACTTGCGATCAATGAAATACCGGTTTGATAATGCTGGCACATGGTTGACAATTGACGGCAATCCTGCTGGTAGTTCTTATACAATGGACTGGACTGTCGATTCTGGCACTTGGAGCGGTCTTAGCGAAGGCACGCATTACATATATTTCGACCTTACTGACGAAGCTACACCTTCGTCAAATGAATATGTCACACCCAACAATGATGCCGCATGCGAAATCAAAAAAGACTCTGTGCCAGGGGTGAACGTACAAATTGATAGCGGACCTTCTGGCACAGTTGCCAGCACATCAGCGTCATTCAAATTTTCATGTGTTGGCGAGAGTTGCACTTTCCAATGTCAATTAGACGGCGGTGGATTTTCCTCATGCAGTTCACCGACATCTTATTCTGGCCTTTCTCAAGGATCACATACATTCCAAGTTACAGGAACGGATGCGGTAGGAAACTCAGAGACTGAATCAAGATCATGGACTGTTGACACAGTACCGCCTGCCATAACCATCACAAGCGTCGGCGGTGATACGAATGGCAATGACGGTTATGTAACAACCGACACCACTCCTGAGATTGTTCTGGCTACGAACGAACAGGCAAATTGCAGATATTCGAGCACGCCTGGTACGGCCTACGACTCGATGACAGGCTTATTCTCACCGACACCCCCTTCAACTGGCACGTCGCATTCAGCAACTTTGCCAACGCTTTCGTCAGGAACGCACAATCGTTATGCAAAATGCAATGATTTAGTTGGTAATAAAAATCCTGACGATAAGACAATAACATTTACCATATGCACAAGATCCAACCCGACAGTTTCAATTATTCCTGTATCACAGCAAGGAGAAGGCGGCGATACGCTCACTTATACAGTGCAAGTCTCAAACAATGACGTCGACTGTGGAGCAGAAAATTTCGCCTTAACCACAACATGCCCGGCAGGATGGACATGCAATTTTGCACAATCGCCATTATCGGTACCTTCAGGCTCTTCCGCGTCAACAACGCTTTCAATAACATCCCCTGCCACAGCCACCACAGGCACTTACACGATACCTGTCACTGCAAAAAACCAGCTTGATGTGTCATATTCGGACACCAAGAATGCGAATTATGAAATCATCTGCGTGTACAGGGTAGTCGGAACGACTGCACCAGACTTCAATCCAGGAAGCAAAATAGAAATCACACAGGCACTTCAGCAAACATGGACTGTGAACTTGCAAGATGCCGGCTCTTCCACATCATGCCCATTGGAAAACGGGAAGCTTGTGTTCAAGATACCCTCGCTTAATCTATTCACTACCGATACCTGCCATGTCCAAACCGGCATTTACAAAGGCTCTAGCAACCCTCCGGGCTCAGGGAAACTATCAACGCCATACGAATTTTCAATATCGCCAGGAGGCACTTACACGCTCAAGATCTTTGCGAAAAGGCAAAGTGATAACAGCTGTACCGCATCTTTCCAAGTAGACCCTAAGAACCCTGGTACGATGGAATTTGACCCGTCTTTCACGGTAAATGCCATAGGCGGAGCTACACAGCCTCCTGTAGTGAGCTTCTTCGACTTTTCCGGTGACACAGCTGCATTCAATGTGAAATGGGAAGCGTTCTACCCCGACGAGCCATTCAAAAATATGGAAGTCAGATGCGGACTGAATTGCGACCCACGAGTTTCAAATTGTGATCAAGCCGCAGAGGTAGGACCCGGTAAGGGATGCCTGCCTTATCCTGTCCAGCACGGAACAGAAGATGTAAAGAAAGGCAACTGTGCTGTGACGTCGCCTGCGTACAATTTCAACGATGACAAGATTATGTGCCTGTTCTACGACCCCGACAACACGGCTGTCAACACATTCACGAACCACGACTTTGCTGCGGTGGACTTTGACATACGAACAACAGACAGGATAACCACAAAAGTCGGGGAGAGATTTGACCTGAAGATAGACATCGTGAACACAGGGGCCCTCTCAGACAGCTACAGGATAGACATCTCGTCACCGGGAACTATGGAAATAACGCCTGCGACAATTACAACACTGACAATAGACCCGAACCAAATAGTCAGCGCATTTTCATCAGTGATGCCGCTTGTTGAGGAGCCGACCACCGTTATTGTTGCTGTCACGTCCCTCACGTCAGGAAAAATTGTGACAAAAACCATAGATGTGACCATCGGGTTGTTTGCGCTGCCAGAATTCGGGCTGATTGGGTTCCTGCAGATTGTTGCAATAGCTGCGGTGATATATTTCCTGCTGGCAAACAAAATGTTCAAAACACCGAAACCGAAGAGAAAGCGAAGAAGATAATAGGCTGGAAGATAATAAATTAATCATGAAATTTTACCATGTATGTTTTATGCTGTCATTTGTTTTGCTGATGCACAGCGTTAACGCGTGGCCGATTGAATACAGAGTTCCGGACAGCATAACAACTACAGTCGGCGAACTTACAACCGTGCAGATTGATATCAAAAATTCCGGACCTTCTGCCGAGCATTATGAGATTCTTATAGAAGCTACTTTACCGAACACGATGAAGATAACAAATGATTTGATAACAACCGAAACCGTCAATCCGGGAGATGCTGTCTCTGTGTTTACAAACATAATTGCCCTGACCGAGGACAATAACGGGATTGTGATCAATGTTATTGCTGTCGAAACGCTCGATAACACCATGCTGCCAACCATATCTGTGATATCAAAAAAATTCAGCCTGCCTGAGTTTGGTCTGTCTGGATTCCTGCAGATTATGATTCTGTCCGCTGCTGCGTATTTCTTGGCTGGCCCAAATAGAATAATACTAAAAACCAAATAAAATGTAAGATGGAACCGAGAAAAGTCTTGCTGCAATTATCTTTCGCCATTGTACTTCTGCAGATTGCATACGGTGCGGTAGCAGATTCTACTGAGGGATTCGAAGGTACATTTCCCCCATCAGGATGGACGACTGGAGGAAATGCCAATTGGTTCAGGGATTCTTCAACAAAATTTGAAGGCAACTATTCCGCTGCAAGTGGAGATATAAGCGACTCTCAATACACATACCTGAAAGTTACGCAAACTTATAATTCTGATGGACAAATCAAATTCTATTGGAAGGTATCCTCAGAATCTGGATGGGATTACCTATACTTCTATATAGATGGTGTCATTAAAACCAGAATTAGTGGCGGACAATCATGGGCACAACTGATTTATACCATAACTAAAGGTACGCATACTTTTGAATGGCGGTATGTGAAAGACGGGTCTGTATCTATAGGGAGTGATAGCGGCTGGGTGGACAAAGTCGAGTTTATCGGTGCTGGTGATACAACTCCTCCGGTAATAAGCAACGGCCAACCAACAGGAACAATAAAAATAACCAACCCGACATTGTCAGCAACTACAGATGAATCGGCCACCTGCAAATATTCTACTGCATCTGGTGTAAGCTATGACTCTATGGCGAATACATTCTCGACCACGGGCGGGACATCGCATTCGCAACCTTTGTCTGGGTTGACAGATGGGACAAAGAAATATTATGTCAAATGCATGGATTCGGCCGGAAATAAAAATACTGTTGACTATACGATAACATTTACTGTCGATACAACACCGCCTTCTACCTCAATTGCTAGTGTAGAAGGAGATGCATCTTCGCCTTATTATGATACCAAAAATGACGGTGATACTAATATAATTGTTAATGGCGAATCTGGGATGAGCTGCAGATGGTATACTTCGGATGTTGCCTATGACTACGGTTCAGGAACAGCTTGCACGACATCGGGAAGCCAAGCAACCTGCACAGTATCAACTACGTCGGGTTCGTACACACGTTATGTAGCGTGTGCAGATTCGCTTGGTAATGGACAAACTTCTGGCCAGAATCTCGATATCAGCTGGACTGTTGATTATACTATACCGTCATGCGGAGTTTCATCGATATCAGAATCTTCTGTTTATGCTTATGCCGTTAGTGCAGTTATTCTCTATTCGACTGCATCCTCAGGAAGTTTTATTGTAAACGTGCAAGCTTCTGACGGTTCGGGAATACAGAAAGTCAGCTTTCCCACAACAGTCTCTGCTGGCGGCGATGACGCAAGTTCACCTTATTCTTGGTCGTATAATTGGGGGCCGTCTTCAACATTCAGTAGTTCTGCATTTGCTACCTGTTACGACAATGCAGGCAATCCGAATTCTGCATTGTTTGCAGTCAGTCGCGACATTTCTCCACCTTATAACGGCGGCATAAGCTATTTCAATGGATACTATCCTGTAACAAGCGTTGCGATGAGCTTGAATGCAGGGTCAGACTCCCAATCAGGCATTAATTATACATCAGATTATATCGAAAGGCAGGAAGCCACGTTATCAGCTGGCTCTTGCGGTTCATTCAGCTCATGGACTATAGTGCAAAATAATCCGGATATATCTTGGACGGATACGACTGTTGCCCATGGCAAATGCTACAAATACCAGTATAGTGTGCGAGACAATGTTTATAATCTCGCGACCTTTACGACAGCGAATATAGCAAAAATTGATACGACACCGCCAACCGTAGGTCAAGCAACTGTCTCTTCAGGCACAACCTATACAAACGGCAGTAAATACTGGTACAAGGGGACGATAAGCATAAGTGCGCCTGCCTCCGATGCAGAGTCCGCACTTTCATGCGAATACACAACTGGTTCTGACTGGCTTCCCGCCACTTATGACAACATCAACTATGTTTGCAAGAAGGACAGCATATCCCCAGCCGCAGATATAGCAATAAACACCCATGCTACCGGATCTTTACAAACAACAGGAACTAGCAGACTCTATGTCTATGACAACACTGCTCCATCAACTACCGCCGATGCAGTCACAGAAAATAATGCTGAACCTTATATATTCGGCACTGTAACAAACCAAAATGTGGTAATACTGCTTGTTTGCACGGATAATGCTGGTGGGAGCGGATGCTCTATCCCTGATACGAAATATTGCACTGACGCATCAAACTCATGCATACCAGCTACTGCAGGAAATTCGTTCACAGTCTCTGCCGAAGGAACAACATATGTTAGATTCCAGAGCAAAGATAAATTAGGAAATATAGAAGCTGTTCAAAGTAAAACAGTTATAATCGACAATACGCCGCCGACAAAGGCAACTGTAGATGTCCCAGTTAATACTAGCTATTATAAAGCGGCAACCATGCCTGCGACATTCAGCGGAAAAGCCAAAGACAACATAGGGGGCGGAGGATTGAATGCAAATTCCGCGACGTTCTATCTTAAAAAAAGTGACAACACATATTGGACTGGATCGCAATGGTCTGCTGCACAAGCATGGCTGACAACTGCGCATAGCACAACTACAGGCGACACAGAAATAACATGGACACGTTCCTCTGCGTTGCCGGCATGGTCCGATGGAAGTTACTATGTCAAAGCAAAGGCTGTAGATAAAATGTCAAATACTTTCGAAGGAAGTGAGATATCATTCGTTTATGACAATACGCCGCCAACTGTAAACATAGACTCGCCCGATGCATCGAAATGGTTTAACAGTGGCATCACAGTGCAATACGATGCGACAGATGCGAATATTGCCAGCTGCATAATCTCTACAAAAGATGATGGTGGGAGTTGGAAAGAAAGATCTGCAATATGCGGCAGTGACCAGACACTTTTAATAACTGTTGGGAATGGAAAGTACTGCAGCACAGAAGGAAAAGACATGTGCAGCGTAAAGGTTTATGCAAGCGACAAAGCCGGAAATAGCAATGAAATAGTCAGGAACTTTTCTATAGACACAACATTGCCTACAATTGACCTGTTATCGCATTCTCCAGAAAAGATTACACCGGATATAGATGTTACAATAAGTGTTGAGGCATCCGACAAGGCTGGCTCAAATCCAGGCGAGTTGGACACCATTAAAATTTATGTTGACAATCAATTGAAGCAGACATGCAACAGCTCGCCATGCTTATTCACAAGCAGGTATTCGGCCGGCAAACACAACTATTATGCAACAGCTGCAGACAAGGCAGGAAATGAAAAGACATCATCAACCCAGTCATTCACAGTGGTCGTGCCAGAAAATATAGACATTAAAAAAGGATGGAACCTCATATCAGCTCCTTACAAACAATTTGATTTCATTTCATCCACATGCGAATCAAGAAGGAACCTTTACAATTATGACCCAACAACAAGGAACTGGAACACAATTCGGAATGTGCAGGACATGGAAGGCGGGAAAGGATATTGGCTCTATTCTGAGAAGGACTGCATAATAACAGTTCTAGGACTAGAAAAGGACAAGACCACCAGCGGCGACATAAAAATAGTGACCGGGTGGAACCAGATAGGATCCACGGGGACAGACTCGACATTCACATCAGTTAAAAAGGGCGGTTGCTCGTTCCAGACAATCATTTACTATAACGCAGTAACCGAAAACTGGGAAGTGAAAGCGGAAAGCGACAAAATAGAAAAATTCAAGTCATATTTCATAAACGCGGTGTGCCCCTAAGGCCAGGTAACTGAAAAAATTCCTCTTGCTTCAGTTCTTTCGGATATTATTCGCAACGCGAACTCTGCAACAGCGCTCCCCAATTCCTCGCACGACGGCGAGATCGCATAAGTAAATGTTATCTGGTAATTCTTATCCCGGGCAAAGGCATCGATGAAATTTTTATATTCCTGTATGTTGTACTTCAAATCCTCGCAACTTTCACTGTTTTCAACGGCAACAATCGCCTTTTCCTTGATGTTTTCGAAAGTGAAGAGTTCGTCCGAAAGGACCTGGGAAGACGTGTCGACCTGCGATGATGGCCCGATCCATCTGCCGACAAAGAACAAGGTAGTAACAATGGCGACTGTTGTAAGGATGAAGAATTGACCTTTTCTAGCGCTTCTCTTCGAGCTTGACGAACTGCGCGTGCGGGATGCCATCTATATTTATGATGTTTTCCTTCGATATAAAACCGTGCTTTCTGGCAACAGCGACTATGTTTTTTCCCATAAGATTTCCAATCGTCGCCTTTCCCATTAGTTTCAATACCACTTTCTCGTCGACAAGGTGTTCGCCGTAGAAATATTTGCTGACCTTTATCTTGACATTTTTTTCCTTGAAATCAAGCACTTTGTCTAGCATGTCATCATCGCACATAGCAACAACTATTTCGGTTTTGGTTGTGAAAATTTTTGCCCAGTACATCGAACCATCATATGTGCTTGTACGGCGATCTCCCGCCACATGCGTCGCATTGTATGAATGTTATCCGTCCTTCCTTGACGAATTTCGTGTCAGGTTCGCCGCAAATTTTGCAGTAGACAAAATCTTTCACATAACTGTTGACCTTTTCTTGAATCAGTCGGGACGTCAATTTTCTTTGGAGGATCAATGCTGAACCTTGGATATTCCCGGGAGAGGCAAGCTCTTTGAACATGTATTTTGCCAGATGATTTGGTTCTCTTCTTAATGTTGTTGCAATATCCGCGAAATTTCTTATAAGAGTCTTGTTTCCTTGTATTTCTGTTACAACGTCCGGTATCTGGAATCTTTCTCTCTCGTGCAACTTTTTAGGCATTTTTTCCAGCGCGGATTCCAAAAGGTTTTCGTAGGTTTCCATGGTATGAGGTTAGATTAATTGATTTAAATTCTTTTAAAGAGTTTATAACAGATGAATTATATTCTCAACAATCCATACTCAAATCTTTGACATTTATCTGAACATTTGGGCAGACAACACTTGTAATGAATAAATTTTGCACTGAGCTAACACTTGATGGTGTCATAGTCAGATTAGATAATTTAACGAGCTGGTTGTTACCAATATTCAAGTCACTGACTAAAGTTATGTTTGTTGCATTTGAAGCAGAAGATGTAGTTAAAGCAAAGTTGAAGTTTCTTCCTAGGTTATATTGGCCGTTGTTCTGAAGCTGGAATTTAGCTACGCTTTTGTTGCCGAACAGTTCCATAATGCCGCTTTCATAGTGATGCTTGATCTCTGCAGATGATAATGCTCTGTTGTAGACACGTGCCTCCTCGATTGTACCATTAGTAGGAATATACCAACTACCTTGCCATTTTCCGTTACCTATCCATAAAGGCGTGGTGGGCGTTCTTAACGTGAATGGGAAACTTGTTTCATTTTCTAATACACCATTGACATAAAGTTTAACTTTATCATTGTTCTTACAAACTCCTACAATATGATACCATCTATTTGCTTCTGCTATAGTCTTGCTATAAATGGAAACTGTCTCCAAGTCATCGGTGCCTGACCCGTACCCACAAAGCGCATAGAATCTATTGTCATCCTCTAGCCACATTATCCATCCTCTGCCGCCTAATGTTTTTGACTCGTCTTTGTTAATTATTGCGTGTTGAACGTCAATCGTAAATGGTCTAAACCATGCCTCCATCGTCACTTCACCCACAGCCAATGTGTTTGAATGAGTAATTTCAACTACATCATCCACCCCATCAAAGTTCAGAGCTTTTCCAAATCTCCCATCAACCCATGTTGGTGGGGTGTTTCCGTCGCTGTTGCCAGTATTAGTATCTAACAAATTTCCCGCATTATTATTTCCAGAAGAATCTCCAGCTGTTGTCCCAGATCCTTCGTCGAAATGCGTTAACAGAGTTAAATTATACCCGCTTACACAATAGACAGAATCTCTAGGTACATCTATCGCAGCCGTAGAACATGAAGTTAAACTTCCTGACGCGTTTTCAGTAATTTCAGTGGAAGTCTGGGTTATATCTATAAAAAATATGCTTGTCAGTCCGCCTACGCCAATGGTAAATGCTATTAATAGGACTGTCCCAACAAGTGGAGAGATAGCTTTCATAGTGTTTATTCAGATTTTCAAACAAAAATATCTAATTGCAGTTTCATACCTTCTTGAGGGATCCTATAGTAGGCTCGTATAGACTTCCTTCATTGATGAGCTCGTCGAGCGTTTTTTCAACCACATTCTCAGGCAAGTTCAAAACTTCAAACAATTTTTTGATTTCAACTCCCTTCCCTTCGTCCAACTTTTCGATAACCTCAAGGACTGCTGGACTGTAGTCAATTTCTTTCTTCTTGCTCTCCATTATAACCGACAATGTTTCATCGTCTATCCCATATGTTTCCTTTGCATATGACTGCAACTCTGTTTCTTCCACCTGACTGGACAATGCTTTGACACTGTCCACTATTTTTTTCAGCTTGACCAGCTTGTCAAGCACTTCCGTCTTGAAGAGAATCTCGTCATTTACGTTTCCTATTTTTTCCATTATTTCGTGCGCGATATAAATCTCCCCGTTATATTCCTTTAATTTTCCAATCACCCTGACCATCTCGCCTAGCTCGAATTTTTCAAACGGCAGGCCCTCAAATGATTTTACCCTGATGGCGTCCGTGCCGTCGTCTATTGTAACAGAGGAGTAATTGCCGTCTTCGCCGAGAAACTTGTCCACAACAGTTCCTACGATGTTCACCCTGGAAACCCTCTCGCTGAAGGATGTTATGACATAGCTTGGCTTCATCTCTTCCCTGTTGCCATAGAAATATTTACCGTTCATCAGATCTGCGATCCTGATTTTCACTGCAGGAGATCTTTCAACCATATCACACCTTGCTTATCATCCCTGGTTTCGAACTGTAAAGCATTCCTTCCTGTTGCATCTTCTTCAGAATATCATCGGTTCCTTCAACTCCTTGATCCCTAGATCTTTTGATTACTTCGTCGAACGGTATGTCCTTGCCGAATGCCTTTTCGAGTTCGTCGAGTATGTCCAACACTACTCTTATCCTGCTCCTTTGAACAGCAGTGGCTTTCGCTCCTTCTGCTCTGTCTATGTCAATCATGCCTGTCTCCGGTTCGAAACCGAATTGCCTAAGTGAAGCTTTCATAAGATTTATAGAACGCAATGCGTCCTCTTTTGTAACATCATCCCTCAGTTGGATCTTTGCAGAAGCCTCGGCCATTCTTATCAATGCCTCATATTGTCGCGGTGTGATGGATATAGGTGACTCTTCACCTGAACGTTCTCTCAAGGAAAGATAAAATGCCTTTATTTCGTCTGCTGCCTCATGTGAAAGTTTTGGGCGGCAGTTCTTGCGCGCGTATGCAACATATTTTTTGAATGTTTCATTGTCGATTATAGGTGTTGCATCTTCTCCGCCGAAATGACGTGATGATAAGATGTGTTCCGCAATTTTAGTATCTGTCTCGAGATTTGGTATGTCTCTTAACGCAAACTTCAAATCAAATCTTGACAAGATAGTCTCTGGTATATCTATCTGCTCTTTAATGGGAAGATACGGATCGAATCTCCCGAGCTTAGGATTGCCACCGGCAAGAATAGCAGTCATCGCCGGAAGTGTTGCAACTATGTTTGCTTTTGCTATAGAAATTGTCTGCTGTTCCATCATTTCATGCAAAGCAACTTGATCTGTTTTTTCAATTTTCTCAAATTCATCAATAGCGCACATGCTTCTGTTGGTCATCACCAGTGCCCCGGCTTCAAGGACCCATCCGCCCATAAATTCTTCATCTTTCACAACTGTTGCGGTCAATCCAGCGCCAGTCACACCCTTCCCGCTGACATATCGGCCACGGGGGATTAACCCAGAAACGACTTTCATTAAAACGCTTTTGGCTGTCGACGGATCACCAACCAGTAAAATATGGATGTCTCCTCTCACTCTCGACCTGTCTTTTTGGACGTGTGTTTCTCCGCTGAAAAGCTGCAATGTTATAGATTGCTTGATATCATCGAGGCCGTATATTCCAGGCGCGATAGAGTTTGTGAGCTTTGTGTAAATCTCAGGGTCTTTTGAGAGTTCAAAAATCTTTTGTTCGTTTTCGGGTGTTATTTCCAATTCCTCCCATTCGGTCTCCACAGATTCGACATGATTAGCCTCAAGATATATCTCCATTTGCCTAGATGGCGAACCTTTCACTCGCCGAGGCAACTCTTTCAAGACACCCACAACTTTTATCCTGTTGCCCGGTTCTGTCTTGTTCTGCAATTTTGGTGTTGTCAAGTCCTCTTTAAGGTACACGCGCAAATCGGATGGCCTTTCGCCTGTTGTAATCTCGAATGGCTCCTCCACAACGACCCAGCGGGCGTCGTACAGTTTTTGATCAACAAGTTTGAAAGCCTTTCGGTTTCTGCATGCAGGATTCTGGCATTCCACAGGCACGTGCATTATCCGTTCTGTCTGAATTATCGTTATGTTGCTGCCGCAGTCCAAGCATTGAAATATGGCCTCGCTTATTTCGGGTCTGACCTCGCTTGCCCGCTTAACAAACCCATCGACAACAATCATTTTTCCTATATGCTCAGAACGGACGTTTCTTATTCGTATGTTCCTGTTTTCAGGCAGGTTGAAAAATCTTATTCGAAAATCTTCACTAATGGGTCCTATGTCAATTTGTTTCACAGCTTTTTGTATGGTTGGGATTGACTCGGTGGGATTTTCTAAAAGATAGTCTGCGATGCCGACATCAAATTTTTCCAAAAGTAAGAAATCAACATCGATGGATTTTTTTCCTTCGTTTGCAGCCTTGACTAGTTCATCTTTATAGAATTCGTTCAGGAAATCAACAAACTTTTCGAGAAGATCGGCGTTGTCCATGAATAGCAATATTCTTGTAGATATAAATTTATTGTTTTATTTTGAAATGTTTCTGAACAGAATTTGAGCCCTATTCTTTTTTCATTGCGCCTTTTAATCTCCGCAATCTCAGGTAAAGTTTATCAACCGCGATCCTGACATCATTCACACTTCTACCGCCTGTACACACGACTTTACCAGAACCGAATAACAGAAATGCGACTTTAGGCTCAGTCATTCTATAAACTAATCCGGGAAATTGTTCCGGCTCGTATTCCGAATTTTCCAATTCAAATGCTATACCATCCAAGTTCAGTTTCGCATCCAATTTTGCACTCGCGACAATGTTTTCTATTTGCGTCTTGTAGACTTTAGGAACTCTTACTTTTACCGATTGAACTATGCTGACTACTTTCTTGAAGACTTCTTTCACATCAGTCACACTTCTTGCGCCTGTACAGACAATCTTACCAGAACCGAATATCAATGCGGCCGCTTTTGGTTTGTCCATTCTGTAAACTAGACCTGGGAACTGTTCTGGCTCGTATTCCATTCCTTCAAGTTTGGAAACAATCTTTTCAAGCGGAATAATGACATTCAAAGTTGCGGATGCGACAATGTTTTCTACACGAATCTTGAAATCCTTTTGCATTCGATCACGATTACATATATTATTAACCGATAACTTTAAATAATTAATTTAAAAGCCTTTCGCAAAGGTTAAAACAAGTTTATTAATTTAATGGACGATGATTCATGAAGGTAATTACATGGAAAGACGTGAAAAGAGATTAAGCTATCTGGTCATGTCTGCTATTGAGAGAATTGCGACAGGTGTCATAGATGTATACGCAGGACTTGTCATAGACGGGTTAGAAAGACGAGGGATTAGAATCGGGTTTACAGACGGCGAGTTCCAGATTACACCATATTATCAAAATCGGTCAAAAACCGGTTAACTTTCCAAACTGGTATGATAAGTGTTTTATTTTCTTTTATCATATCTTCCTCATGTAGGGTGGCTAGCAATGAATATATTGCATGTCCCGGGGTCACTTTCAATAAATTTCTAGCTATGATGTTTTTATTTAGAAATTTCGTAAATTCTTTTGTTCTCTTCTCTTGCAAAATCACAGCTTTTTTTAGACCACTTTTCTTATATCTGCCTCTACCCCACCACTTGCAATCAATACAAAAGATTTGATTATTTTTTATTGCCAGTATGTCTATCTCGTACCTTCTTTTTGTTTTGAATCGGAAGTTTTGCTTTGTATTAAATCCGTTCTCTTGAAAGATTTCTGAAATTACACTTTCGAATTTTTTCCAGTCGCATTTTTCTAGTATATCTTCTATATTTGTACCTTTTCTCAATTGAGATTCGATTTCATCTATGATGATTATCATCCAGATTCAGGATTTTAATTGTCGTTAACAGTCCATCCTTAATTCTTTGATGGTTAGTAGGACATTTGAACATGTTAAACTACTCACATGGATAGTCTGCACAGAACTCACGCTTAAGGTGGATAAAGTTAGATTAGACAACGTAACCGGTTGAATACCACCGGCGGATAAATCATTATTCAAAGTTATTGCCGATACATTCGAAGCCGAAGATGTAGACAATAGGAAGTTAAAATTTCTTCCTAGGCTATACTGGCCGTTGTTATGGAGCTGGAACTTGACTACGCTTCTGTTGCCGAATAGTTCCGTAATGCCGCTTTCATAGTGCTGCTTTACTTCGGAAGCTGACAGTGCACGGTTATATATTCTAACTTCGTCTATCGTCCCGTTGAACGACCACTCCCGCGAACTTCTCATCCCTATGAAAAGTACTGGCCCTAAAACCTCTATAGGTGTTGAATCTGTCGTTGACTCTTTATCAACCTCGACGCCATCAACATATAAAACCGCGGTAGCTGTACTGGTATCGTATGTGCCAACAATATGATGCCATGCGTTTATAGATTTCAATTGGTATGATAATGAAGCACCTTTGACACCCATCCTCAAATTATCGACAGCGGAATCCCAATATGACCAAGATGCATTGTTGGTACTGGCTATCCCTCTTGAATCCCACAAATATTGATGATCGCTAGTTGAAGGCAGACTAAGTGGATATACCCACATTGATACGGATCCTGCAGTTCTACTAAGGCTTGAATTTGTGACATTAACATGATCGGGTACACCATCAAACTGCAGAGCATTTCCAAATTTTCCGCTAGTCCATGTAAGGCTACTTGAAACATTGCCATTAATTATAGCCGCAGAGCAAGATGTCAAAACCCCGGATGTGTTGCTAATGATACCAGTAGAGGTTTGAGCTGCACCGGTGAAGAACACACTGACTACCCCGCCCATGCCGACAGTAAACGCTATCAATAAAACAGTCCCTATTAGTGATGATATGGCTTTCATATAATATTATTAAACGCAGTGGAATAAAATGACAGTAAATGTTGTCAATTTTTTCTCAGAAATCCAATTTGTGGCTCGTACAAGCTTCCTTCATTTATAAGTTCGTCTAGTGTTCTTTCGATTATATCTTAGGGCATATTCAAAACTTCGAATAATCTTTTAATCTCAACTCCTTTACCATCATCCAATTTTTCAATAACGTCGAGAACTATAGGTTTGTAATCTATCTCTTTCTTTTT
>JACOWB010000023.1 GCA_016177025.1 Candidatus Aenigmatarchaeota archaeon | reverse complement strand
GAGAATGGCGCCTATCAATTTGTTCGATTTAACTACACACCTGCCCTTTCCGGTTCTTTCCGCGTTCTTGATTACTGTCATCGCATCCGCCAACGGATCATGCAACATAATACCTCTAATATTTAAGGAACTGGCATTTAAAAAGTTTAATAAATCAAGAGACAATATTCGGTTAATGAGGTACAAGAAGTTCCTTCTGATTCCGGCTGTTTTTCTCACACTTGTTTTCCTGTACGTGAATTTCATAGGTGTGCTTGCCGATTACGCTGAAACTGTAAGACAATCGTCAAATGCCGAAAAATCCGCGACAGGAGAAGTCATAGGAGTAGGTCATGCGGTCTCAGTGCAGGTCAAAAGGGCGACAACCCCTTATTTGTTTGGAATGGTTAGTTTGCCTGCATTCGCCCAAGGGGTCGGCAATCTAACAGTCTTACACACAGTATTTTTCTGGTCTTTATACTTTCTAACAGCTATTTTAACTACGGTTTTCATAATTATAGAAAGGAGAGATCCAACAATGGTCAAGAATGGATGGGGAAAATCCGCAACAACTAGCAAGTCCATGTGGATGAGACTCGGCAAGGCAGTTGGAATCGGTGCTTTGTTCGCTTTGGTAGCATTTTTGATTTCAGGGGACGCTTCAAGCCTGCCACTGGGCATGCTAGTCGCCTATTTGGAGTTCAAGTTTTCCTAAAAGTATTTAAATAATCAAAATAAAATAAGTAGTAAGATGTTGGGGAACAAAATTCAAGTTTTGCCTTTGGTATTGGTCGCTACAATCGTGGGGATTGTAATTGGAGTCTCCTCTATCACTTCATTCAATGCATTGACAAGCGCTACAGGTGATCAGGAAGGAGAAGTATCATTATCATATCATGCAGTACAGTGCACATATCTCCAAAGAGCTGGTGAGACAGAATGGACAGAACTAGACTGCAATCCTAATCTTTTTAACACAGCTGGAATGAACTTTACACGCGATTTGATGTCAGCAGTTGCCGGCAATGGAACGCCAAGCAGCCTCAGATTCATAGCAGTGTCAAACAAGACAGGTACACAATGTTTGACTGGCCAGGCGGCGACAGACACATTCCTTTGCGGCGAGTATGCTTCATGCGGACTGGGTAGAGGAGTGGCTGATGGAATAAGACTGAACAGCACGGTAGCTCCAACTTCAGGGAACTGGACAATCACAAAAGAATTTACATCAACTCAGGCTGGTTGCGATGTCAATGCGACAGGTTTGTTCAACACGACAACTGTCAACCAGAGCAATGAAGTATTCTTTGCGCAGAATACGTTCGCGACAGCAACCCTGCAGAATAACGACAAGATAAATGTGACTTGGTTTATTTGGGTGGCGTAAAACTTTAAATTTTTTCCCGCTTTTTTCTTCTACCTTAGACCTACCTATACCAGATTGTTTTAATCTGGCTAAAATAAGCTCCAAGCAATAATTTATCAGAAATCCTTCTTTTTCTTTAATGGATTTTTATTTAAATAAGCTTTGCCATTCCCGAAAATATTGTTTCGCCTTTCCTTATGTTTTTAAGTGAAATTTCCACGAAATTTTAATTCACTACTAGGGACTATCTATAAAGTCCATTAATAAAGGTGTACATTAGAGATGAAAGACAACGGAGAAAAGCTAAAGGAAAGAATAGTGGAAATGCTCGAGAAGCATCACGAAGGTCTGACAATTGTAGAGTTATCTAGAATTCTTTCTAGCCATCGCCAGACTGTAACCAAATATATCCTTTGGCTAGAAGGGGCCGGTACAGTTCACAGAAGAAGAGTAGGCGCCGTTACTCTTCACTATCTCAAGAAAGAGTGGGAGAGGTTGAGGAAATGAAAAAAGGCATATTTGTCATATTTTTATTATTGGGAATAATTTTCACTGCTAAAACAGTAGATGCCCAATTGTCAAATGTAACCGTATTCAGCGACGAGTTTGCCGACTTGAACAATTGGAACAATCCGCAAACTGAATTTGCTGCTACTGCCAACTGCGGTGATGTGGGCACTGGTGACAACTGCGCACAATCAAACAGGGCAAACCAGGCCGGTGGCGCGTTCTTGTGGATGGAACAGACAGGATTAGAAGGCTATAGCCTGGTTAATATCACATTTTGGACAAGCGGCTCATCGTACGATAATGACGGCGATAATTTTGAAGCTCTTCTCGAGAACAATGTGGGCGGCACAGCAACAAACCGGACAATATTCTCCTGCACCGGCACCGGATGCAATTCGGCTGTGTTCACGATAGTGAATGCAACTAAAGGCACCAATTATACCAGTTCATTCAGATTATTTTTCCATGCCACGTCCGACGACGCCAATGACAAAATAAGTATTGATAATGTTGAATATACAGGAGCCCCCAGCCCGAGATGGTCCACCAACGAGACAAACTCGACACTGGCAGGGGTTAGAGTGAACCATTCTGTTGCGCTTGAGAGCAGCTTCAATCTTGATTATTATATATTCGAATTTGACAACGGCACTGGAGTCCTGAACAACATTTCCGCTGTTAATATAGCAGGGACGACGAGTCCAGCAAGCCAGACAGTGATTATCAGTTCTACAGGAGGCGTCACAATCAGGTGGAGATATTACGTCAATGACACCACCAATAACTTCAATAGAACAGACCTTTTCGATTATATAACCACGGTAGAGCAGCAAACATACAGGCCAAATATTACTGAACCGTTGGCATTAACACCAAACACAGAGAGACTCGCATTCTTCGGCAGGACAATGACAGACACAATCGATTTGGCAGATGCACGATCACCCAAGCAATCATTGACAAGGAGCTTTACAGGCACCCTTTCATTAGCCGAGTCCTCAATTCGTTCACAGAAGATTGAGAAATCCACCACACAGTCAATAACTGCCACAGACGCCCTTTCAGAAATTTTAATCAGGGTAAGACTAATCACTGATGCTATCGATCTCGCAGAACTAACAGCACGTCTAGCATCATTCACCAGGAGCTTGACTAATGCGATCGATTTGTCTGAGGTTGCATCGCGATTGGCGTCCTTCGCGCGTTCATTAGTGAATGCAATCGACCTGACAGAATTAATTACAAGGATTGCCTCATTCACTAGAAGCCTGACCAACACAGTGAATCTGGCAGAAGCGGTCACCCGCCTGGCATCCTTCATTAGGAATTTGACCGATGCAATCAGCCTGATAGAAAAGGGTCTTAGAGTCGTAGGAACTCAAACAATTACACAGTCAGTTACACAGGCAATCGGTTTGACGGATGCAATAACCCGCCTGGCATCCTTCACCCGTTCACTGACTAATGCTATGGACATAACCGATGCAGTGACATCCGGCATAGGTAGACTACGTGAACTCATCCAAGCTCTAGACATAACAGAATCAATCACAACTCTCTTCACAAGAGTAAGACTAGTGACAAACGCCATCGATCTAATCGAGGCAATAACCCGCCTGGCATCCTTCACTAGAAGCCTGACCAACGCAATCGACCTCACCGAAGTGATATCATCCGGCCTAACACGCCTAAGGCAAGCCACACAGGCATTTGATCTAACAGACAATTTCACAACTTTCCTGACTAGAGCAAGGCTGGTCACAAACTCAATCGACCTGACAGAATTAATTACAAGGATTGCATCCTTCGCGCGTTCACTGACCAACGCAATCGACCTGACAGATACGGTCACTGCCACCTTAGCAAGACTGCGACAGATCACCAGCTCAATCGATTTAACTGATACGATTATCCGTCTATCGTCATTCACGCGTTCACTGACGAACGCAGTCAACCTGACAGAAATAATTGAAAAATTCATAACGCGATCTCAAGTAATTTCTAATACAATCGACTTGACCGAAAAAGTGCAAACAATATTAAGTAGAGTTAGATTGGTTACCAACTCAATCGATGCAACAGAAGCCATAACACGCCTAATATCTTTTACACGGTCGTTAACAAACTCTATAGATCTAGCAGAATTGGTTCAGAGATTCATAACGCTTCCTAGGCAGATCACCCAAGCCCTGGACATAGCAGATAATATCCAATCTCTCCTGACTAGAGTAAGATT
>JACOWB010000019.1 GCA_016177025.1 Candidatus Aenigmatarchaeota archaeon | reverse complement strand
GATGTCCAGATATCTGAAAAAAACATACAAAGGCTTTCCCAGATGGCAGAAAGCGTCAAAAGCAGGGTCGAGAAGGAAAGGGGCATTATAGAGCCGCTGATAAATGAAAGCATGGAGCAGTCAAAAAAGATTGAGGAGCTGCAGGAAAGGATAATCAAGAAGATTGAAGACAAGGAAAAGAAGCTGAAAGGCGTAAAAAACGCATCATCCAGATTAAAGGAGCTTTTCAGGAAAAAAATGGATATAATGAGCCTTATAGAAAAAGTGAATAAAGACAGGAACGATCTCCAGAAAGAGCTTGTGGATCTTGTAAAGAAGGCAAAATCATTCCAGTTGAGCTCAAGCAAAGGGGATGTGGGAAGCCAGATGCTTGACATGGAAAAAAAATTCAATGAAGTTGACGAGAAAAAGAAATCCTTTGAAAAAGAGCTGAAAAAGCTGGGCCCTTTGTTGAAATAACCATTAATCATAGTTCATATTCCTTATTAAAAAAAGAGGTGTAATTTTGAAAGTGCTGCATAAAGCGAAGAGCGAAGCGCATCATAAAGAGAAAAAATCCCGTTCTGCTGGGATGCCTGAAAAAGCATTCTCAGACACCAAGGTTATTTCAACCTATAACTTCAGCTCGGGAAACATACCGATAACGATAAAGATATATACGAAAAAAGGGGAGTTTGTCCCGATATACGACGTTTCCATATCTGGCATAAGCAAAAACACCGAGATAGTCCTGGAAAGGATAAGGGAAGAGCTTACATCACAGGTAAGCCTTGGCATGGTCGATATTCTCAACACGAAAAGCACCGGGATAATAGAGAAAAAATTCACGGAAGCCATAGAGACATTGCTTAACAGGCACTTCCCGGACGCGAACGAAAGCGTAATAGGCTTTTTGAAATCATATCTTATACAGAAAAGCCTTGGCATGGGATCCATAGAAATCCTTATGGATGATGTATATCTTGAGGAGATTGCCATAAACGATGCTGAGGAGCCTGTATGGGTGTATCATATAAAATACGGCTGGTTAAAGACAACAATAACTATGCAATCAGAGGACCAAATAAGGCATTACGCTGCGATGATAGGAAGAAAGATTGGAAGGCAGATAACAATACTTGAGCCTTTGATGGATGCCCATCTTGAGACAGGAGACAGGGTGAATGCCACCTTAGAGCCTATATCAGTCCATGGGAATACAATAACATTGAGGAAGTTTGCGGCAAAGCCCTGGACTATAACTGATTTCATAAAATCTGAGACAATAAGCCCCGCTGCAGCCGCTTTGATATGGCTTGGAACACAGTTTGAGCTTTCAGCTTTGATATCCGGAGGAACAGCTACCGGAAAGACTTCCATGCTTAATGTAGTGGCAAACTTCTTCCCTCCAAACCAAAGGGTCATAAGCATAGAAGATACAAGGGAGATTCAGCTGCCGAAATTCCTGCACTGGGTTCCCATGGTTACAAGGCTGCCAAATCCAGAAGGCAAGGGGGAGATTTCAATGCTTGACCTTCTTGTAAACAGCCTCAGGATGAGGCCTGACCGGATTGTAGTTGGGGAAATAAGGAGGAAAAGGGAAGCAGAGGTGCTGTTCGAGGCCATACATACAGGCCATTCGGTTTATGCCACTGTCCATGCAAACGACACTCGCGAGACAATTACAAGGCTCACAAATCCCCCGATAGATATACCGATGACAATGATTCCTGCAATCTCCATGATTATTGTGCAGTATAGAAACAGGCGCACTGGAATAAGGAAGACATTCCAGATCTCCGAGATACTGCCGAATTCCGAGACAAACACCCTGATACAGCTGGACATAAAATCAGGCAAACTAAACCAGATAAACAAGTCAAAAAGCCTTATCAGCACCATCGAGCTGTTTACGGGATTTACGCAAAATGAGCTAAAGAAGTCCATTAGCGAGAAGGAATTGATACTTAAATGGCTTGTCAGGCAGGATATAAACACGGTCGATGAAGTTGGGAAGGTAATGGCCCAGTATTATACTGACTCGGCTAATCTAATGGAAGTTATCAAAAAGAACAGGAAACTGGCTTAAAGATGGCAGGTTCTTTTTTTCAGGCAGTGGCAAGAAGTCTGCCTAATCTGAAGGATAACCTCAAGAAAGCAGGCATGATCTACAAGCCCGAGGATTTTATCAAAAGGACTTTCTTGTCAGCATTTTACATGACAACTGGCCTTGTGATTTCTGTCGCGCTTATACTGGCAAAGTTCAATGTGCTCAAGGGCATAATGATTGTGTTTGTCCCCATAATTTTCCTTGCGCTGTTTGCCTATATGCTCAAGCTGCCGGAGGTAAGAATAACAAAAAAAGGCAAGGAAATAACAAGGGAGTTGGTGTTTGCAGGCAGGCACCTTATAATAGAGCTGGAGTCAGGAGTACCGCTGTATAACGCATTCATGAACATATCGAAGAACTATGAGGTCATAGGCAGGTATTTCAGCGAGATTGTGGATAAGGTAAATCTTGGCACCAGCATGGAAGATGCATTGACAGAAGCCATAGAGTTCATACCTTCCGATGATTTCAGGAGAATATTGTGGCAGATTCTCAACTCGATAAGGACAGGCTCGGACATAGGCAAATCTTTGGCACTTGTTCTGGAGCAGATCGCAAAGGAGCAGACCATAGAGGTGAGCAAGTATGGGAGAAAACTGAATCCTTTGGCGATGTTTTACATGATAATAGCCGTTATTTTGCCGTCATTGGGCATGACTATGATGATTGTGCTTTCATCCTTCATAGATCTGCATCTTAGCCTTACAATACTTATTCTGATTGCATTATTCCTGGGCTTTGTCCAGTTCATGTTCCTGTCAATGATAAAGTTTTCCAGGCCAGCAATTGAATTTTGAAAATGTTTAAACTCAACTTCGGCAAATTTCTAAAGAGGAAAAGTGGAGAGGCTTTGGAGGAAGCAAATCAGGAGAATAAAGCAAGGCCCAAGCTTGGTTTTTTGAGCCTTTTCAGGAAAAAAAAGAAGGAGGAAGGAAAAGGCATAGAGTATTTCAAAAAAGAGGTGAGAAAACAGGAAAAAAAGAGGGCCATAGTCCAGGACAGGAGGAAAAAGCTCAGTTTTTATCTTGAAAAAGCGGGCCTGAGCCTTGATCCCAGGTGGCTGTCCAAGAGCATTTTCAACCTTTGCATTCTTGTAAACCTGGTTATTTCGGCATTTTTGATTTACCACTTCTCGACGACATTAGGGGTGACATGGACAACTATATTGCTGTCTATAACTGCCATTTGGGTCTTTGCCTTTGTCCTGATGCTTTTTTTGTTCTGGATATTGTTCTATGTCATTGTTGACCTGAAGATATTCAAGAGAAGGGTTGATATCGAGGACGTGCTTCCGGACTACCTGCAGCTTACCGCATCCAATATAAAATCCGGAATGACCATAGACAGGGCATTGTGGTATGCAGTAAGGCCCAGGTTTGGAGTCCTTGCGAAGGAGATAGAGACAGTTGCAAAAGAGACAATGAAAGGCGAAGACTTAAGGGAGGCGCTGCAGAAATTCGCGGACAAGTACGAGTCTGTGCTGCTGAAAAGGTCCATCAGCCTGCTTATAGAGGGCCTTGACGCAGGCGGCGAGATAGGGGATTTGCTGAACAAGATAGCAGTAAACATACAGGAAAACAAGATAATGAGGAGGGAAATGGCGGCAAATGTTACGACTTATGTGATTTTCATATCATTTGCCACTGTGGCTGCTGCTCCGGTCCTTTTTGCGCTTTCAGGGATTCTGATAAAGGTCGTAAGCGGCATCGGAGGCTCGCTGGGCGGTGTTACAGGGGCAGCATCCTCTGCGGGTTTTGGGCTGTCATTTTCAGGCACAGGAATACAATATGCTGATTTCAGGATATTTGCAGTAGTGTCCTTGCTGATAACGTCATTTTTCTCGGCAGTCATAATCGCTACAATAAAGAAAGGCTCTGCAAAGAGCGGCTTCAGGTACATACCCATATTTGCTGTCATAACTGTCTCTTTGTTTTTCATAGCAGACAAGGTCCTGGGCAAGCTGTTGGGAGTATTTTTTTAGTTCGGTAACTCTACAGCCCATATTTTCGTTAAATTTAAATATTAGTTATTCAATAAGAAATATAACTGCATAAATTAGTAAAAAGAAGGTGAAGTTGATGAAATTCATGCTTGCAAAACAGAGGAAATCCCAGGCAGCGATGGAATTCCTGATGACCTATGGCTGGGCCATCCTTGTTGTTCTTGCTGCTATTGCCGCTTTGGCTTATTTTGGCGTTCTCAGCCCTGAAAAATT
>JACOWB010000006.1 GCA_016177025.1 Candidatus Aenigmatarchaeota archaeon | reverse complement strand
AATTCCCGGAGATCCCTAGGTTTTAACAAGGACTTTACTTTTGTGACTATCGGTTTCTTCCCGCCAATTATCAGACTGTCCCCCTTGTGTATCACACCATCGTATAGTATCGCATCAATGGTGATCCCTAGCCCTCGAACTTCCTTAACCTCCAGCACAGAGCCTTTCGCCACATCTGACAGCTCTAGCCTGTCTTTCAAGAATTGTTGTGACAGTCCGGCCAGCATCAGCAGCAGTTCTGGCACACCTTCTCCTGTTAGCGAAGAACATGGTACAATTACAACCTGTTTCCTGAAATCAGTCACTCTGTCAAATCTCTCGGACTCGATTCCCTTTTCAGCCAGAGTTGACACTAGAGAGTATACCTTTCTGTCCAATTCTTCCTTCACATAATCCCGCTGTTTGTTTAAATTTTCTAAGAAAGAATTCGATTGTGAAAACCAGCCTTGGATTTTATCTATTTTAGTCGCCGCAACCACAAAGGGCGTTTTATATTCTTTCAATATAGCAAGCGATTCGTATGTCTGCTCCTGAAACCCTTGGTTGATGTCGACCACGAGAATAGCCAGGTCTGAAACAGCACCCCCTCTTTTCCTCAAAGTTATAAATGCAGCGTGACCCGGGCTGTCAATAAACAACAGTCCAGGAATAACAAGCTGTATTTTGAATTTTCCTAAAAGCGGGCCACATATGCTTTTCACAACTTCTACCGGTATGTAGCTTGCACCAATATCCTGAGTAATAAGTCCGCTTTCGGTCTTAACTACGGTCGTTCCCCTGATTTTGTCCAGTAATGTCGTTTACCACTTGCCATACTCCTATTCAAACTTATCAATTTTTAAATACATCTAATATTAGTGGTTTCATGACGCTGACCATGCAAGAGGTAATCCCGATAGGTCTGTGCATAGCAACACAGGACATGATAGACGCCAAAAGATTCCAGCAGAATTTCGCCGATAATTTGATTTTAAGAAATCGCGACAGAACACTGGAACCGAAGATAACGCCAATTAAAAGGGAACTCAACTCTGCAACACTGCAAAAAAAATATCTTGAAGGGCACAAAACAGCGATTGTGAATAACATCGACAAAATAATTGCAGTGGTCGCGTCCAGATATGCCGAGCTTGATATGAACTTGGTCGATTCAATAGTCTACAACGGCAAGCTGATAATTGGAAAAATCTTAAATGCCGATTCTTTCGGGAAAATAGCTGAGCTAGATTCCGTGTTCAAGTCCAAGATAACCCTGCCGGTTTACGACCTATTCATCAGGCATCTAAAAAAATCCCGCATTCAAATGATCTGAATGTCTGACATCGACAACGAAATAGAGAAATTGAAAATGAGAAGGGTCGAGATGACTCACAAGTTGAACATGGCCGAATTCGTCGACGAAAAAGAGGAGTATGAAAGAGAGATAGAATCTATACAAAGACAGATAGACGTGCTAGAAAGATTGAAAATGAAATAATCAGTATTTTCTGCCTAGCAGCCATTTGAACAATATGAAAAGGAAGATCAGAAAAACCAATACTCCCCCGGACACTATCCAAAGCATCGGATTCAAGAAATCGAAGAACCATGGCATTTATCTCCCCTCCTGCAATACAGTTTCAATTTTTTTCTTGCGTTTAAACTTCGATAGGAAGTTCTTTAGAGTGTTCACCAGACTTTTTTTCTCTTCACCGCCGCCATAAGCATATCCCCTCTGTGGACTGTATCCCTTCTTTGAAGGCCAAAACAGGTAAGCCAAGACACCTATCACAAAAACAAGCGCAATGCCTCCAACCATCAGCCATGTGTTAGATGTTAACTTCACTTCTTCAGGTATTTGAGCCGCCGCTTCCAACTGGCTCTCGACTTCTGATATAAGAGCCTTTATAGTTTCAAACGTCTGCTGGGCTTGGAAATATTCGTTTGCATTTACATAATCTTCGGCCTGCTTTAACTTGGACTTTAATTCGTTCAGCTTCTGTTCTACAGCAGCGGTATTATTCGTCGCGCTTTTCAGTTTTGTTACTTCATCATCAAGTTTATCCACATCTAGTTTGTACAAGGCTATAGTATCGTTTATTTTTGCTTTCGTCTCGATGGATGGCAACACCCTCAGCGTGACATCCTGCGATATCGTGCTATTAGCTCCGGTCGCATTAAGCTTGCCCGGATAGTCTTTAACATCCACATTGCCCACGTTAAAGGTCAAAGTGAAGGTGGCCGTCTGCCCGACTAGTATGTATATGCTCGGTTTGTCGACAGAATACCATGTTTTATCTATGTTCAGTATGTCCAATGTCACATTTTGCGCGACGTTTCCTATGTTTTTGATTTTTACCTGCGATGTTGCTGTCGAGTTTTGGGTGACTTCAACTAATGTCGGTGCCTCTGTAAAACTTATGCTCGCAGAAGGTTTGGCTTTTATTATCAAATGGTTTTTAACGGTGTCTGTTGTATAGTTCTGATTTGCTGTTGTGTTGCAGAGATATTCATATATACTGCCTGCAGAAAATGTTTGCACATCGGGTATTGACACGGAAGTACCATTTCTATACAACTTTGCCGTTAGTGCCGGGACACTTTGGGTGCAACTGACATTTGTTTGCACAGGAGAGTCCAACGTCCATTGCGGGCTTATGCTTAAGACAATGGTCGCGGCGGCTTTATTTATTGAAAATGAATTCGAATTGGTCAGGTTGAATGTGCGATTCGCGTAGATGGCGTATATTTTCCAATAGCTGGTCTCGGCCGGGAAGGTTATGTTATAATAATAGCTGGTTGCAGTCGTGTTTGACATAGTGTAATTGGATGCTGTCCCCGACCAGCCGCCTTGGATGTAAATTGTTGGCAGGGACGGGCTGCTACCGAATGTGATGTTGATTGAGCCTACAGTAACATTCGAATACGTTAAAGGAATGTTTATGGTCGATGTTGTATAAGTGGGCAAGGTGGCTACGAAGTAAGTCTCAGTTACGCTGGTGTAGTTGGCGTTGCTTTCCACAATTCCCGAATAATTATGGAGTCCTATAGATGTTATGTTGTCGAGGTTGTATGAAGGGCTCGATACACCCGAAACTATTGGCGAGTTGTCCCGTTTTACTGTTATGGTGCATCCCGATTGCAGGCATGACGTGCTCACAGTGGCATTCACATTTTCGTTCACGGTTGATGTTATGTCCGCATTTAGTCTTCCGTTAAGGAATACACTTACCGTGGGCGTGGCCTTGCCAATGGCATAGTTCTGCTGTGCAGTGCCGTTCCCGTTATTGCTGGAATCGTTTGCATATACCCTCCAGACGTATATTCCAGCCGACAAATCGGTGAAATTCCAGTAGTAGACAGAGTTTGATGCGTTCATCGTCTCATTGTGCGGGCTAGCGCCGCCTGTAAAATTATGTTCAATCTGGACAGTTGATATGGCGACATTGTCAGTCCATGTGACATTAAACCAATATGTCTGGTTTGGCGCGTATGTGGAATTTGTACTGGGCGATGTGGTGTTGCTCGAATATGCAGGCGATGTGGTGTCTGTCAGAGTGACGCTTACATTGTTGGACGAAAACACGTTATTCGCATCAAGCGTAGTGACATTGAACGGATGGCTTCCTGCAGTTGTAGCCGTATCCACATATATTGTGAAGTTAGCTGATTGGCCTGCGCCGACTATACCCACTGCTGACGTGTTGGTCCATGATGGTTTTGTTGTCAGAGAAGTGAACGGGCTTGTTATGTTTGTGTTTGAGGTTCCTGTGAAGTTGAATCCAGGAGGCAGAGTTATGTTCAATTGAGTTATATTTACAGCGCCGGTATCGGTTACAGTGAAATTAAGGAGCTTGTTCTGCCCGATTTCAATGCTGGATGGAAAAAGGCTTACAGAAAAGGTAACTGCATATGTTGCATTAACCATAAGAGCCAAGGACACTAAAAGAGCAACTGCAAGTCTGGTTTTCACGTTTCCCACTACAATGATTTAAACTTACTATAAAATAATGCTTTTAGCTTCTTATTCGATGAAGATAGATGGGCGGCATGATAAAATATGAATAGTTTGCCGAGTTCTGAGAAGGAGAAACTAGCACATACCGAGTTCTCTTCATGTTGCAGAGGGTTAAACCTGTTCGTATTAGTGATGATATTTAAGCTGAAATTCAACTAATTGAAATGAAGGCTCTCGTCAAGCTAGGCTTAATCGTTTCTATAATTGTCACCATTGCTGTAAGTCTCTATCTTATAACATCATCCGGGGCAAACACGGCCGTACTAGATAATGGCATAACAATGAATTACAGTTTAGTAGAACCGCCTACATGCAACGGCTTCACCTGCCAATTTGATTTTTCCCTGTCAGTAGATACAGACATAACAAAAGAGTCTGTTCAAAAGAAACTTTATTGGGAACAGAACAACACTCCTCTTTCGGATTACACCGTACTTTATGAGAAAAATGTCAGTTACGCATATAAAAAAACCGTGGACAATATAACATGCACGAACATGACAGATGTGAACGGTACATGGGAGTTATGTGAAAACAATCCGTATACTGTAACAATCGACACATGGAAATTAATGTGGGGTGAACTTGACGACGGTTTTAAAAAAGGCAATCTCTACACGATAAGGATAGTTGGGAAACTAGAGCCTGGCACTGGGATAAGGACAGGGGATGCTGTGCCAGAACTTGCAGGGTTCAAGTTCAGCGAGTTTTCATGGTTTCTGACAGATTACAATAAAAGAAGGGAATTATTTGCCCAGACTAACGGAGCCTATACAAACACTCCAGTCAACATATGGCTCAATGATTCTGACATCGATGACTGCAGAGAAGTAGCTTACACTTCTGGGGACGATGCTAATGAGATAGATGTGACATCTGCAGCAATAAACATGACTTCGCGGTCGCAAGTAAATACAAACTGCAATTTCGATGTCTTAATCAACACGACAAGCTCGTCAAACCAAACTGTGGGCTTCTTATATTACAATCAGTCTGGGATGAACACTTACAATCTTAAAAGTTTCTTCGACAGGTTCGATGACAACACCTTAAATAAATGGGATGTCACAAACGATAAGGATCCTGCTTGTACAATCTGCTCGATAACCGCGGAAAACAATAGACTACATATTGTAGGAGGTCAGCATTATTACGTCCATATAGAAAAGAATGTTTCCTTTAATGGGACGTTAAAATTTGCAGTAAGAAGTGGCGATAACTTGACATTGGTATCTTGGGCACCTATGGGCGCAATTTATTTTGGTCCTAATGTTAACTTTCATCAAATGCTCAAAAG
>JACOWB010000001.1 GCA_016177025.1 Candidatus Aenigmatarchaeota archaeon | reverse complement strand
GGGTGAATGGCCCTGAGACGTATCAATCACTAAATAATCTGCCCCAGCATCAACTACAGCAGGAGCTCTTTCACTAAAGTCATGAGTGTTTATAGCCGCTCCAACGATATACCTTTTTTCCTCATCCAAAAGCTCATAAGGATTTGCTTCATGTTCCAGCATGTCCCTTCTAAAAACAAGAGCCTTTAATCTCCCATCTCTGTCAATTATAGGCAAAACACTGTGATGGCCTTCTCGCAATTTTCGATTCGCCATCCTAATGTCATCGTTTATTTCATTTTCATCTACAACATCCAGTTCCTGAACTCTTCGCATTCTTTCTTGAACACTATAGTCCGCATGCACTTGCGGATCAAAATCGTTGTCAGTCAGCAACCCTAATAATCTTCCATCACTTTTCCCATCATCTGTGACCGGGAATTTGGAATATCCGGTTTCTGACATCCTCTGAATGACATGATAAATCGTGTCCCGGGGTGATAAAACTTCTGGCACAACAAATCCAGCCTTGTACTTTTTAACCTCCCCTATCATCCTTACCTCATCGGCTACAGGTTGACTACAATAAATCACACCAGAGCCACCTAATTTTGCGATAGCAATAGCCATGCGAGGACCAGTCACACTTTGCATAGCCGCAGTAAGTACAGGTATATTCAGTCTTACTTTTCCCTTGGTCAACATATCAGTTGACAGGTCTATGTCATCACTAGAAACATCATCAGGTATCAGACCAGTCAGCAAAATATATTCCTGTAAAGTTCTGGAATAAGAATCTACAATTTCTCTACTCATAAGCTAATAGTAAAATTTTAAGGATAAATTCTTTATCGTCTCTTCTTTCTCTTCGCCCTGCAGCTCTTGCACAACCAGAGATATCCAGTTTTGAATAGTTTACCAACAGTTTTCACATTCAATCCACAGGAGTCACACTTTATATGCACAATTTATAATTTCAATTCCAAGAATATAAAGCTAAAATTATTTTATGATCACACTTTTCTCCGTTACAGCGACCAATCCATTGCTTTCTTCCTTCAGCGGAGGAAATTCTATCAGCGCTCCTGATTCTATCAGTTGCTGAAACGCCATCCCGATCTTCAACGGTGATATGCCGGTAACCCATCTTTTTGTGAATGGAAGTTTTTCAAATGAATCTCGCGCTAGCTCTAAAATTTTTCTTGCTTCCCACAGTCTTACAGCAACATCCTGATTATATTGGAATATCTCTGTCGGCGACGATTCTACAACGAGCCCACTACCATTAGTAACGAACACTTCCATCGCATAAACATTCCCAGCTCGGATTTCATCTTGTATCGTATTTTTCCCATTTGGTATCGATGGATGAGCATGCTGATTATATCTTTCTACTCTATGCCCAGCGAGATTTCTTATAACATTAAATCCCATTTCATTCACAGTATTTTCACACACTTCAGAGATTTCATGCACTTTTGTCCCGGGTTTGATTAATTTCAGGCATTCTTCCAAAGCCTTCTCCGAAGCTTCAATCATAGGATCAGACTTTGAGCCGATTTTCACAGTAAAAGCCCTGTCGCAGACATATCCATTGACCTGCGCGCCTATGTCGACCTTGACAAAATCATCTCCCTTCAGAATTAATTGGTCGCCGATAGACGGTGTATAGTGCGCAGCAATTTCATTTATGGAAACATTCACAGGCCACGCCGGCTTTCCGCCCAAATCCAAGATTCTATTTTCTATATCCTGGGCCAGCTTCAGAACCTTTACATTCTCTTTAACCAGCTTCTGCGCAAATCCTACAGCGTCTTCCGCGATTAGAAAAGCCTTCTCATAGGATTGCAATTCTTCCTTTTCCATGTTTCATCATTTATAAAACAAAGTTTAAATCATATCTTATGCGGCTGAATTTGACACTGACATTCTTTATAATTGCATTGGCAGTTTTCTTTCTTCAGCTAACAAATATTTTCGACTGGAGATTGTTCGCATTCACGCCTGCACTCGCATTTGACATGCCCTGGACATTCATCACATCAATATTCCTTCACGGAGGATTTTCTCACCTCTTTTTCAACATGTTCGCGCTTTTGATGTTCGGTCTGTCATTGGAAAATAGGATAGGTCCAAAAAATTATCTGGTAATATTTTTTCTTGCAGGCATGCTAGGAAGCATAGGTTACATGTTTACAGCAGGAAACCCAAACACTCCAGCGGTAGGTATGAGCGGTGCGATATACGGGATAATGGGCGCTTTGGCTATGATAATGCCAGGGACCATGGTTTTCATCGGAGGATTCTTCCCAATGCCAATGATATTCGCGGTATTCTTCTGGGGCGTATCCGAATTCTTGGGGTTGTTTTATCCAAGCGGAATAGCTCGTGGCGCGCATCTGGCAGGGCTTTTCATCGGAATTTTATATGGATTGTACATACGCAAACAAGAAAAAAAATACGGACACAGGAGGCATAGAGTTGAAATACATGGATATGCCAATTGGGAACGATAACCTTTTAAATTTGAAAAGCAATTAATAATCAATCGAAATGTCATCCCATACCTTAGTGCACAGAAATCTCGTACTAGTTAATTTTGCTAAGGTAGTCTATCAATCAATTAAATGTTGATTGGGGATGATTCCTTTTCTCAATTCTTCCGGATGACCCTTGCTTAACAATTTTGCATTCGTTGACAAACTCCTTGAGACAGGATAGTGGACAATCCCCTTGGAGGTTTCCTTCAATCAAAAATCCCCTTCTCTATCCCTCAAAATGGCAGTTATCGGTGAAATTATGGGCAACAAAACTTGGATCAGAATGGTATTGGCAAAATACAGGAGTAGTAAACCTAGGAAATGATTAGTGATGCCTTCTTCGCTCTCTCTTTCTTCTTCGCATTCTCTGTTTCTTGGTCTTTTTCCTTCTTCGCCTTTTTTCTCCGGCTGCCATGGAATTAGATTGCATTTTTCTATTTAAAAATCATTCCAGTTTCCTTGAAAAACAACAGCAGGTCCAGTTCATCCATCATCACACCTATTTTTCTGGAAAATCCCTTCATCTTCTCCTCTATTTCAAGATATTTTTTCTTGGTCAGTGATTTCGGCATATCATCAATGACACCAAGCTCTTTAAGGTTTCTCAGAATATGCCTGTCCAATATTGCCAGCTTGTTGTCGCTCAATCCCACATTCCTGATAAAATGGGAAGCTTCCTTCATACCATAACCGTCTATGTTCTCTACCAACCATCCTCTCAATTCATGTGCGTCCATATTGGAAAGTTTGTCTTTTATTTTCAATTTCCCATTTTCAATAAATAATTTCCTGTTTGTTACAATTCGTTTACTCTTCGTTTCGCCGAATCTTATGGCCTGCAGAAAGGGAAGTATTTCCTTTTCCGTCCCACTCAATAAAAGGTTATTTCTATCCAAGGCTTGTATAGCATTCCAACTTGTCGTTGCTTTCGACTGTGGAGTTAAAATGCAGAAGGCAAGTTCAACAAACAGTTTTTCATCAGACAGGTTAATTACTGACTTGAACTCATCTAACCGTTTTCTGATTTCCCACTTTTTATTTTTGTATATTTCTAGCAATTCTTTTGTCATTCAACCCACTATTCTGAAGATTTTCATCCATATGAGTTTTCTCAATTTAACAAATTTTGAATTAAACGCACTCATAGAAACCAATATCAGACCGCCTATGATTTCTGTGGTTATTACATAAGGTGTAAACGAGACTTTAAACTCCTCGCATGTATCAAAGAACGTGTAGTATTTCATTGGGAAAAGGAATGGCACGTTGTCGTGCATGTCCTCAACCAGATGCAGGAGCGCACCGAGAGCAACCGCTATGGCGAACTTCTTGTTTCTTGTTATAGCATATGCCACAATCCCCGCCAGCGGGAAGAAAAACACAGAATGCGCAAGGAATCTACCGCAAGGCGAGTATCCCAAAACAAACAAACCCTTGTCTATTATGTCAGGAATCAATACGCCTATGACGCCTCCCAAGATAGGCAGATACAACATCGAAGAAACGAATGCGGTGAGTCCTATATGTCCAAGCAACAGCATATAATCCTTCTTGAGAATTCAAGCTTCAAGAATTAAAAGATTACTCCCTTATTTTCTTGGTTTCTATAAATTCCACTACAGCATTCATAACTTCTTTTGCCGACATGCGGTCTGTGTTCAAAACAAAGTCGAACGCTTTCAAATCCTTACCGATATCAAAGCCGTAAATTTTTTTGTAAAGTTCTTCATTTTCACCGTCCCTCTCTTTTATGATTTTCATAGCCTTGCCAAATGGAATTCTGTCCCTTCTGGAGATTCTTCTCGCCCTTTCCTCAGGCGAGGCTGTAATGAATATTTTAACGCCATCCACGCCAAGATAAGGCAATGTCCACGATGTCACGACTGCATTGCCCTCATTTACCTTCCGGATCATTATTTTATCCACTTCCCTGTCGATTTCAGGATTTCCCCCCCTTTCCCGCAAAAACCGCAATCCCTCTTTAGTGTCCCACCAGTCTTTACCTACAGGATTGTATCCAAGTCCGCGTGCTATTTCTTTGAAGAATTCGCTGCCAGTATAAAATTTTGTTTTGTACTTTTTAGAAATCATCATTGCGAGCGTCGACTTTCCGACACCCGCAGGACCAGAAATAACGATCACATTCTTTGCCATAGAACTTATTTCGGCAAAGAAGAATATAATCCTATCCCAGCAGTTTAATTTCTATGCGGACTTCATTCGGTATGTTAACCCTCATTATCTGTCTCAGCGCCCTGTCATCAGCTTGAACATCCAATACCCTCTTATGGATACGCATTTCCCACTTTTCCCAAGTCGCATTGCCATGACCCGTGCCGTCCCCCGAGGGCGTCTTAAGAGTTGTTATCTTCATCTTCTTTGTTGGAAGTGGTATAGGGCCGTGATAATCAATGCCAAATTTCTTGGCAATTTCCTTGATCTCTGTTGATACGGCATCCAGCTCTTCCGAATTCTTCCCGCTGAGTTTTATTCTTGCGACTTGCATACTCTTTTAATTAGCCGATTAATTTAAAAAGGTTTGTTGCGCAGAGAATTAGATTACTTGGTTTTAACCACATCGAGAACTATCCCAGCCGCAACTGTCATTCCCATATCCCTGATAGCAAATCTCGCCATCTGCGGAAAGTCCGACTGCTTTTCAATTACAAAGGGCTTCAATGGTTTTACCTTGATTCTTGCGGCATCGCCAGTCTTGATGAAGTCTGGCTTTTCCTGCACAACTTGCCCAGTCTTCGGATCTATCTTCGCGATTATCTCTTCAATCGTGCATGCAACTGCGGCAGTATGCGCATGGAAAACTGGCGTATATCCGGCAGTCACTACAGTTGGATGGTTCAAAACAATTATCTGCGCTGTAAATTCGGAAACTACAGATGGTGGACTGTCAGGATGGCCCACAACATCGCCTTTCTTTATCTGCGACTTGTCAACGCCCCTGACATTGAACCCGACATTGTCGCCTGGTATTGCTTGCGGTAATTGCTGATGGTGAATCTCTATGGACTTGACATCACCTATTGCTCCGGAAGGCATGAAAATGATCTTGTCGTTTATCTTCATCACGCCTGTTTCAACTCTTCCAACAGGGACAGTTCCAACGCCTGTGATTGAATATGCATCTTGGATCGGCAATCTCAACGGCTTGTCCAATGGTTTAGCAGGCTCCTTGATTTGCTGGTCCAAAACCTCTATCAATGTAGGGCCCGTATACCAAGGCATCTTGTCGGATTTTTTCGCAACATTGTCACCGACATAAGCCGATACAGGAACAAATGTTATCTCATCTATTTTGTACCCGATCCCCTGCAGGAGCTTCGAAACTTCGCCCTTGAGCTCGTCAAATCTCTTCTGGTCATAATTTGCGGCATCCATCTTGTTCACCTGGGGCATCGATAAGAGTGAAATACCATTTCTGCGTCTCGAACGGCCTGTGCATGATGTCAATCGTAACGCCTCTCTCCCTCTCTTCCTTGACCTTGTCCATCACAAATGCGAATTCAAACGTTTCCTTTTTCAATTCAGTGGCGATTTCCTTCAGCTTTCTCATTTCTTCTTCCCTGATGGCGCCTGTATCGTACAAAAGTCGTCCGACTAGGGTAGACTTTCCTGCGTCTACATGTCCTGCTGTCATTATGTTAATGTGCGGTTTTGTTGGCATCTGTTCACCAATTTACTTAATCTAATATATCAGATAGGTTTAAATAATTTCCTAAACTTCAGGCTTGGGTATATCCTCAGACAGGCCCTTCCTTTTTCTGATTGCTCTGACAGTCGATTCAAACAATTCCTTCGGCACTTTTTCGAATGCGGTCTCTATCAGCGAGTAGAATCCTCTTCCGCTCGTCGCAGATTTCAATGTCGCATCGAACCCAAACATTTCGCTAACAGGCAATTTCGCAGTAATTACTGACGCCCCTCTCTCTTCCTTCATATCTATAATCTGCCCTCTTCTGTTTTCAACTTCCCTGATAGCCTCACCAATCAGTTCGCTCGGTATATCTATCCTGATAATCTGTTTCGGTTCCAGAATTTGTGCATTCGCCAACAGCATAGCCTGTCTTATGCCCCACCTTACTGCAGGTCGTATCTGGCCCTCGCCTCTATGCACAGGATCCTCATGCAGTTCGGCATCCATCAATTTCACTTTCAATTTCGTGCACGGTTCCCTTGCCAGAGGCCCGTCTTCCATGACATCCTTGAACGCGTCTTTAATCATCTCAATAACCTCGTTGAGAAATTGAATGCCTTTTGTCTGGTCAAGCAGAACGCTTTTATTGTGCATAAGCTGTATGCTCTTAGCTTCGTCATAGTCCATGCCAAATTTTTTAAAGTCTTGAAACAATCCTATATTTTTCTTTTTAATTTCGCCTTCGCTCGGTAATTCGCCATTAACCATCGCTTGATACACGCCATCCTCCAGCGGTTCAACAATAATTTCAAACTTGTTGTGCTTGTTCGGCGACTTGCCTTCCAGTTCGGGCGATTTCTCAAACAGGGTTTCGCGATAAACAACTATCGGTTTAGACATTTCAACATCTATACCCAAGTCGCGTAGCTTGTGCTCAACTTTAATTTCCAAATGTAATTCGCCCAATCCCGAAACAAGGTACTCGCCGGTTTCTTGATTTATTTTAACTATCATAGTCGGATCTTCTCTACCCAGTCTTTTCAGGGTATCAACCAACTTCGGCAGTTCCATAGGGTTCTTGGGCTCAATAGATTTCGTAACAACGGGTTCGAACAAATGCTTGATCTCTTCAAACGGTTCGATAACTTTTCCAACATCAGTGACAGTCTCACCTGTGAATGCATCAGGTATGCCAACTATGCCAATGACATTGCCGGCAGGAATTTCATCTACAGGTATCCTTTGTATTCCCTTATAGACAACAACCTGTTGGAGCTTTTCATCCTTGTGCATCGTAAGAAGATGGACATTTTTTCCCTTGAAAATTTTTCCCGAGAATATCCTTCCAGTAGCTACAAAACCGACATGCGGGTCAGGAACCATTTTAGTTATTATCATTGCAAGTGTCCCGTCAGTATTGCATGCAACCATGTCTTTCCCTGCATCAGAATTCAGATCACCTTTCCATATTTTCTCAATTCTATATTTCTGCGCATCCACAGGATTCGGCAAATGAGTTATTATCATGTCGAGAACAACTTGATGCATAGGAGCTCTTTTCGCAAGTTCGTCCTCCTTTTCCTGAAGCGTCAAGTCTATTATATCTTTGAAAGTGATTCCGGTCTTTTTCATGTAAGGGATTGATATCGCCCATTTTCGGTAAGCGCTACCCATCGCGACCGAACCGTCCATCACGTTCACAACCCATTTCTGTTTGTATTCCTCTGGAGCGTACTTTTGGATGTAAATATTGACATCACGTATGACTTCCTCAAATCTTTTTATCATCTGTTCCGGCGTCAATTTCAACTCGCGAATAAACCTGTCAACTTTGTTGATAAACAGAACAGGCTTGACGTACTCTCTCAGTGCCTGTCTAAGTACAGTTTCTGTCTGCGGCATTATACCTTCAACAGGATCGATTAATACAATTGTGCCATCGACAGCACGCATCGCCCTAGTTACGTCACCTCCAAAGTCAACGTGACCTGGAGTATCAACAAGATTTATTAGATAATCTTTACCTTCGAACTCATGTGCCATTGAAACATTTGCGCCATATACAGTCAGCTCCCTCTTTCTTTCTTCAGGGTCAAACCAAGTTACCATCGCCTTACCAGACATTTCTTCTGCGATCATCCCCGCGCCGGCCATAAGGTTATCCGTAAGTGTTGTTTTTCCATGATGAACATGGCTGGAAGTCGCGATATTGCGAATTCTCGTAGGATCCTTCATCGCTTCAGTAATCCTTTCTGTCATTTCTTTTTTTGCCATTTTGATCCTTTAGCTTGAATTAGGATTTGTAATCCAAAATTTATAAAATAGTTTAGAAGGTTCGGATAACTATTATCGAGCGCCTTCAGCTTCCTTCTCCAATCTTTCCCTTTCTTTTATCGCATCGCTCTTCTGGTTGTCATTATTATACGTTGCAATTATTTCATTCGTGAGCGCATCGACAATGGTATCCTTCTTGCCGAACGCTTTCTTATAAGTGGCCTGAACCAGGACTCTCAATGCCGCATCCACTCTTCTCTGAGGTGAAGTGATGACAGCCCTCCTGACAATTATCCCACCAACCTGATAACCAGCGATCTCCTCTCTTACCGCGGCATTCTCCAGAGCTCTGACAAGAACCTCTACGGGATTCTTTTTCGTTTTTTCGTATATCCTGTCGAAAGCAGTTCTTACAATGTTATAAGTTGTGATATATCTCCCGACTACTCTTCCAGATGTAAGGAAATGTTTTTTGCTCTTATGCCCGGGCACCATCATCTTTGTTATCAGCCTTTCAACAATGTTCATCTTGGATTTATAGAACTGGTGTTTTGAGAATCTCCCAGAACTTTTCGGCATCAAGGAAGGTGTTATAGTGATGTAATTCCTTAACCCGAGATCATTCACAGTCACACCACTTACATCCCATTTGTCAAAAATTTTCATATCCATTCAATCACCTTGCAGGTTTTTGCTTCTTCCCACTCATTATTTCCCCGAGGTCAACACCGTTCACTCCGATAACTTTGTACTTCAGTCCCCACATGCTGCCAACAGATCCGCCCTGTGACCCCCCAACGCCAACAATGGTGACTTCGTCATGCTCATTTATCTGATCAATCGAATGATTTCCCGGAACAAACGCTGTTACTTGGATGTTGTTCTTAATTAGCTGCACCCTAACAGCTTTAACCAGTCCCGAGGAAGGCTGCTTTTGTTCTACAGTCCTTTTACTTATAACCAGTCCTCTCGCCTGCGGTGCTCCACCCAGAGGTTCGTTTTTCCAAAGTTTGGTCTTCTTTCTAACATAAGCAATCTTCTTCCATCTGAAATGCTTCCTTGTCTTATGCAGTTTTCTTCCTGAAAATTCTCCGGGCACAATATCACCTAACTACAACCTCATTCACATTATGGCTTCTCTGTAATAGTTCTTTGAAGACTTTTAAATTTTTCCCATCTCTTCCAATTACAATAGCCTTGTCGCTTTTTCCAACCCAAACATCTACCACTATCTTTCCATCCTCATTTCTGAATTTCGTCGCGGTCGCTTGAGGTATGAGATTTCTCACAAATCGTTCCAAATCTCCAGAGAATTCGAAAATCTTAACGCCTTTCTTTATCAAACCCTCGGTTCTTTTCACAATCGATCCATTTTTCCCTATAGCCTTTCCAAGCCAGCCTTCTTCTATTACAAAGTAGGCGGTATTATTCTGGCTGTCTACAAGGCAATCCTTAACACCAGTCCCTGTGACATTCTCGAAGAGCGTAATCAGCCTTATAGTTTCTGTATCTAGTGTTACAGGCATACTATCATTCACGTATCAAAAGCGTAGATACAGGAAATGGTTTACCGGAGACAGTTCCCAATTCCCTGCTGGTGCCATCAAACATTTTAATTTCAGTTTTTGAAACTTGCGCATTATGCTCGATCTCATTCTTCCTGCTGCCAGGTAGATTGTTGGACATAATTATCATTTTAGGTGAACTTGTTCTTATATAATCAATTGATTCATTGTATCCTACTATCGCTTTGTCCGATTTTATCGCGCTTTGTATATCGTCTGTCAATGACATTTTTATCTACTCAAGTTAATCGTAAAAAGGATTTAAATACTTGACAATTTTGCAGCTCAACTTTCATCAGGTTTGACGATCAGTTCGAACATCCCTGTTCCGGCTGGAACCACCTGTCCTATCATAACATTTTCGAAGATTCCCTGAAGGTTGTCGACCTCGTTTCTGATTGATGCGCGCACAAGATGTTTTATCGTCTCTTCAAAGGCAGCTCTAGATAAAATCGAAGTTTTTGCACCCGCTACACCATATCGCCCTATAGAATTTATATCCCCTGCAAATGTCATCATATCAGCTACGAGCATGACATAACGCGGATCTATATCAAGTGCTTGCTCCTGCATTGTCTTCATGGCTTCTCGGATAATTACATTTCGTGCGGCTTCCACTCCGAACACACTCGCCGTTTCATGTATGTCATTTGTATACGTCTTCCTCTCATCAACTTCTTTGATTTTCAATGCGTCGCTCAGGTTTGTGCCGATAGTATTGATTATCCAGTCATCCCCCTCCTTTCTGACTATAGCATTCTTCACCCCCTTGACACCACCGACTTGTAGGCTGAGAATTTTTTCCTTCACTTTCTGCAATTCCTTGACGTTTTCAGTTTTCACAGCGACCATGACTTTGTCTTCCTTTGTTTTGACGTTGGAGTTCTTTATCATCTCTTTTACAACTTTCGAAACACTTTCGATCTTTCTCTTGTCTAGCACTTCCACCTCAATTGAGTTTTCATTCAAATTCAATGAAATTCTCTTTACTATGTTGAGAACTTTCTTTTCTACAAGATTCTCTGCAAGGTTTGCAGCTTCTGATGCATTGTTGAATTCTCTCTTAAGATAAATGGTCATCATCGGGGTTTCGGGTTCTTTTTTTGCGTCGAAGATTTCTATCAATCTCGGCAGGCCGTATGTTACTCTTATTCCAGCAGTCCCGGCAAAATGATAAGTACGCATTGTCATCTGAGTAGACGGTTCGGATATGCTTTGCGCGGCAATAATGCCTATTCCCTCGCCAGGTTCAAACATACCTCGTGTGTAGGATTTCCTAACTTCTTCTACCAATTTTTCCTTTTTTTCTTTGCTTAATCTCAGCTCTTTGCTAATCTGCTCTATCTCTTCCGTTATTTTTACTGGCAATTCAAATTCTTTTTGCGATTGTTCTGACATCTACACCAACTTTTTCGATTTTTGACGGATCCAAACCGTCTTCACCAGGAGAAAACTCTATTATTCTGTTTGCACTATCCCTCACAGTACCATCATACTCAACTTTCAAGTCCTGCAATGCGCCAACAAGTCTTCTTTCCATATATCCGCTATGCCTTGTTTTCAGCGATTTATCCATCAGAGATTCTCTGCTATTTATCGCATCGAAGAAAAATTCAAACGGCGTCACACCGTCTTTAAATCCTCTGCTTACAAACCCCGTTGCTTCCAGACTGACAGTTCCTTTCTTGAAATGAGGGAATGTTCTTTGGTAGTATCCCCTTTCAATCCTTTCACCCATCACCATCTCTTGTCCTACCATAGCAGCAGTCTGCACCATATTGACCAAAGATCCTCTTGCACCGCTTTTAACCATAGCCAACGTCGGATTGTCTTTTATATGCCTCTCCAGAACTTTCTGTACATCATTCAATCCATTTCTTAGGACAGTTTTTATCATATGATTCAAACTTTCTTTCGGCGACCTGCCAACCAGAAGTTTCAGTTCCCCTTTTTCATATTGTCTATTTATATCATCAACATCCTTCCTAATTTTTTCTATTATTTCAGCTATCTCCTTTCTTGCAGCGTCCGGCAGATCCTGGTCAGATATGCTTATCGAAAAACCGCCTTTCATCAGAAACTCTATTGCAAGCCTAGCAGAATTATAAATAAATTTCTTTGCGACTTCGCTTCCGTACAATTTTTCTATCTTGTCTATAAGCTTGCCACTTTCCGCACCCATTGCAACTTTGTCAACCACACCTTTGACCAGCTTACCATTTTCTATTACAACCAGCTCGCCGGAGTTTGATTTGAATTCTAGCGAAAGATCTTTTGGCAGAAACAGGCTGAACAACTCTTTCCCGGTCAAAGTCTCTTTATCAGGCATTTCTATTGTTGTATCAATCGATCTTATGATCTGAGTGAATTCCTTCCTCGATAGTTTTACATCATCCTTCGTCAAAAGATACAAACCTGTTATATGATCGCGTATAACTCCAATGATAGGGCCAGAGAATCTGGGACTTCTAATATGTTTGGGCACCATCATCAAATTTTCAGCCTCGACTTTCGCTTCCTCGGTCTGCGGTACATGAAGGTTCATCTCGTCTCCATCAAAATCTGCATTATACGGCGTTGTGACACTTAGGTTCATCCTGAATGTCTTGAAAGGCATAACCCTCACCCTATGTCCCATAAGGCTCATTCTATGAAGACTTGGTTGCCTGTTGAAAAGTACAATGTCATTGTCCTGCAGATGCCTTTCCACAACATATCCCGGTGTTAGCTCATTGGATATTTCTTCCTTGTTCATGTCGGTTATCTTCTTCCTTCTCCCATCAGGTCTTATGACGTAGTTTGCACCGGGCCAATTTTCAGAACCGTTTAAAACAAGTTTCTTCACATTTTCTATGTTTGTTTCGTTGACTCTGACCGGCACTGTCAATTCCTTCGCAATCACTTTAGGTACGCCAACCTCATCCAAATCAATCTTTGGATCTGGGGATATGACAGTTCTCGCTGAAAAGTTTACCCTCTTTCCCGCCAAGTTGCCTCTGAACCTGCCTTCTTTGGTTTTCAGTCTTTGTGACAATGTTTTCAGCACTCTTCCCGATCTGTGTCTTGCAGGGGGGACGCCAGAAAGCTCGTTGTCAAAATAAGTCGATATGTGATATTGCAACAATTCCCAGAGGTCCTCTATGATAAAATCTGGAGCGCCAAGATCTATGTTTTCTTTCAACCTGTCATTGATTCTAACTATGTCGACAAGCTTGTGCGTAAGATCGTCTTCACTTCTTTCACCTGTCTCCAATGTTATCGACGGTCTAACAGTTACCGGCGGTATAGGAAGCAATGTCAAAACAAGCCATTCAGGTCTTGCTTTTATACCGATAAGGGTCAGGTCTTCTTCAGTTATCTTCTCCAATCTTTCCCTTACTACGGCTGCATTCAATGTATCTGCGCCTTCAATGAATGTGTACGGTTTTATCATCTTCAGTTTTTTCTGTTCAGTATTGCAGTACGGACACTTTTTCTTGGACAGGGTCACGAACTCTTTGAAGCTCAGTTTTCTGCCCTTCACTTTTTCCATGTCCCTCGGGTCAACCAAAATCCTGCTGCATTTCCTGCAGAACACCTTCAAAAGCGCGAACACGATTTTTGAATAGTGAACATGTGTTACCGGTCTTGTTAGTTCCAAGAAACCGAAATGTCCAAAACATTCACCCATGTTACCGCCACATGTTCTGCATCTTACTCCAGGATCTATGACACCGAGCCTCGGATCCATAAGTCCGCCTTCGATCGGATATCCCTCTTGGTCGTAGAGTTCGGTCTTTGTAATTTTGGCAGCCGACATTCCTTTTACCATCTCAGGCGAAACTATTCCAAATTCTATTCTTTCTACTTTCATTCTTCACCCACCACAACTTTCGGATAAATGAGCATGCTCTTCAGCTCGTCAAGCATCAGTTTGAATGCATAGCTTATCTGGACTTCGTTTATCTTTACTTCGCCGTCAATCGGGCAGACCCTTTTGTTTTTAATTTTATCCTGAACAGCAACTAGCCCGCATACGGAGCACACCAAAACCGTGGTCTTGTCAGAATCAAACCTCTCCTTCAATACCAGAGACGCGCCATGCGCTATCAGGCAATCCTTCTCCATTTCACCAAGTCTTAAACCGCCTTCTTTACTTCTGCCTTCTGTCGGTTGTTTTGTCAGCAAAGTTACAGGCCCGCGAGATCTGGCATGTATTTTGTTTGACACAAGGTGGTCAAGTTTCTGATAAAATGCCGAACCGATGAAAATCTGACTTTCAAATCTCCTTCCAGTCCTGCCGTCGTACATGATCTCCTTCCCGTCATTTCTAAAGCCGTTATTGACAAGAGTCTCACGCAACTCCTTTTCTGGTGTCGGACTGAAAGCAGGAGCCAGAACAGGCCTTCCTGTAATGGCGGCGACTTTTCCCCCTATAATCTCAAGCATCTGGCCGATAGTCATTCTTGATGGGATGCCATGCGGATTGAAAATTATGTCCGGAACAACACCGCTTTCGGTAAATGGCATATCCTCAGGCGATACAATTAACGCTATGATACCCTTTTGTCCGTGCCTTGAGGCGAGTTTGTCGCCTATTTCAGGAGTTTTTAAATCTCTTACAACAACTTTTATCAATTTGGTGCCATCCGTCGTGTCCGTTACAAAAACCCTGTCGACAATTCCTTTGTCACCATGTCTTAGCCTGACAGAAGTTTCTCGTATATTTTCCAACCCCGTGACAAATCTGTCCATTGTCCCCAAGAATCTTAGCGGCGACACACGACCTATTATAACTTGGTCCGAATCCAAATCGGTTTCAGGAAATGACATTCCATCTTCTGACAGATGTTTGTACGCATCCTCACCCGCATAACCTCTGACGCCCGCTTCAGGCATGTCTATAATATCTTCCTGTCCTCCAAGGTATCTCTTCTGCTCAGCCTCGTAAGATCTGTGCATGAAAGACCAGAATAACCCTTTCTGCAAAGAGCCAGCATTGATCACAATGCTATCTTCCATATTATATCCATCGAAAGACGCGACTGCAATGACTACATTGTTTCCATTCGGATGTTTATCATACGGGACTATGGAATAGGCATGCGTCTTCACAAGTGGCTTGTTCGGATATACCATAACGTTTGATTTTGTATCTGTCCTCAGAAGATAATTTGTTGCAAAAACTCCGATTGATTGGCCGACCATTTTAGCCCCGTAGTTGACTCTGTCGCCTCTGTTGAATTCAGGGAATGGAATGAACGAAGCCGACAATCCCAGAATAACGGACGGATCAAATTCGAGATGAGTGTGTTCAACTGTCAATTCTTTTTCTGTCAGCGCTATATATGCATTCTCTTCTTCCTCGCTGTCGAGGAACTCAACAATTCCTGTCTTGACCAAATCAGCCCATTTCAACTCGCCCTTTTTCATTTTCTCAACGTGTTCATTTGTAAGCTTGGGCACGCCATTTTCCACAATAATCAAAGGCCTTCTAACTCTCCCAGATTCAGAAATTATTCTCACTTCATCCAAGTGTTCGTGGTATGTTACATTGACTTGGTACGGTATTGTCCCTGCCCTTCTCTTAGATACGATTTCATCTACAAGTCTCTGCGGTTCTGATGTGTTCCCCACGAATTTGCCATCAAAGAATATCGACGTCATACAATCACTTTTTAAGTAACTCCATCACAGGTTTCAGTTCTTTTTCCTGCAGACTTTTTGTAACTTCAGTCATTATTGCAAGATATTTTCTCAGACCGATTGTGGCACCTTCCGGTGTCTCGCTTGTGCACAATTTGCCGAAATGTGTAGGATGAAGCTCTCGTGCTTCAAAGTGTTCTTGAGTAGATGTTAATGGCGATAGAACATTTCTCATATGCGAAATTGTTTTTATGTAACTCCCCCTCTCCAGTCTCTGGCTTACACCAGTTCTTCCGCCGACCCATGAACCTATTGCAAGCGCGGAGATAAGCTGGTTGCTTAACACATTTGACTCGATGATTGATTGCAATGGTGGCAGTCTCCCTCTTTTCGTAAGTTTCTGGTAATTATAAGTAACCCTAGTTATCAATCCCCATTTGCCAAGCAGAATGGATCTCAACAATATCTCAAGCAGGTCTCCTGATAGCCTCAGCCTCTTGTTCGCATAATGGTCAAGATCGTCCTCATCAATCTTTTCCAAATGGAGTTTTATCACTTTCTCCACAGCTTTCGACAGGAACATCGCCTTGGAAAGTCTGTCGGAAGTTTCCTGTCCAAGATGGGGCAGCAAATACTTGTCCACAATTTTGACAGCCCTTTCAACTCTATACTCCTTCTGAGGTATTTTCAGATGCTGTCCTATTTCATCCAATCCTTCATCCTTATTCACCGCAGTAGTCTCGTACAAGTTTATGTAAAATTCCTCTTGCACCGCTTCATCTTGAGACACAGTTGTGACAATGTTCTTGTCATTTTCCAATCCCAACGCTTTCAACAAAATACCAACTGGCAATCTGGTTATGTTCGCAAAACTTATTGTTATGGTCCCGTCCATTTTTCTTTCAATCAAGTGCCTCTGCACATACCCGTCCTTCTCGGAATGCACCCTTGCAATTTCCGTAATGTTGCCTGATCCAGCCTTGGTAGCGATTATCCTATTTGGTGCAATTTCCTCAACCAAAATCAGTAACCTTTCAGTGCCGTTAACAACGAAATATCCGCCTGGATCGTCAGGATCCTCGCCAGCTTCAATCAGTTCATCCTTTGACATCTGCGAAAGAGGACATATCTTCGATTTGACCATCACAGGCATGTCCCCAAAGTTCACAATTACAGGTTCACCCTCCTGCTTGTTTATCACAGGCGTTATCTCAACGTACATTGGTGCAGAATAAGTAAGATTTCTTATTTTGGCCTCCGAAGGAAGAATCGGTCTCACACTTCCATCAGCTTCCTTTACGGTCGGTTCACCTATTTTGAAATCGCCGAGCTTCAGTTTTATATCCCCCAAATCTGGAACGTCGGGTTTGATCATCCCGATTTCACTTAGAACTTTCGGTATTCTTCTTGTGATAAAATCATTATAAGAATCTATCTGGAAGGTTACAAATCCATTCTCGCGCACAAAGGTGTCCAGTAAGGTTACAAATCCATCTTTGATTTTATCCCCTCACAATAACTCTATAATACAGAGCTTCGCCAGCAGTAGGTGATTTTCTGACAACTTTCACAACATCCCCTACTTTCCCGCCAATGTTTTGGACGACAGGATCGTTCACAAGAATTCTCGGTAACTGCCTTAATGTGATCTCGTACTGATTAAAAAGTTCCAGCTTCTCACCGTCATTCAATAATGTATGTTTCGGTACCAGATCATTCTTAGTTATGTCTATCTCTTTCATAACCACGCCCCGATACTATCGGCTGGTAGGATGTGCGTACTTACGTGAAGAACAGCAATTGGTCTTTTGAAAATGTTATCCCCACGAGGCCGATTGGATATCCTATATTAGAGATTCAGAACTTTTTAAAGCTATCGGTCATAGAAATAGATGATGAAAATTGTACCCGCAACCGAAAAACCCCAACCCAAATTTAAATCTTATTCAGTTTGTTCTTGAGTTTTTGCCGTGCTTTCGCTCGACTCGCTAGTTTCACATGTGTGTTCTTCTCCGTCTGGATATTCAACCCCACACATTTCACACTTTGCCAATCTTAACACCTCCTTTCATTTCTTTTAAAATGGAACTAATGTTTTAAATATGTTTGCAAAAGGTTCGCTGTTATCTAAAAATGAAAGCGCCCGGAGCGGGATTTGAACCCGCGTATACTCTCAGGGGTTACCTGATCGAAGCCGTGACAGGGCTTTATCCTAGGCCATTGTCCCTAGTTAAAAGCTAGTCTAGACGATCCGGGCTTGATTGAATAATATGAGAAGCGTGTTTATAAATCTAAAAGAGGCTGACGACGCAGTGGATTTCCCAACGCTCTCGCATTAGTACAGACCACTACGCTGAAGGTCTTAACTTCCGTGTTCGAATGGGAACGGGTGTTTCACCTTCGCTTTGGTCGTCAATAAAATAATACTGTAAGTAAATGTTTTTAAAGATTTGTCCCCGCTGTGAGACTTGAACTCACAACCTCACCGTATCCGGTAGAGTGCTGATCTCTAGCACAACAGTACTAGGCTACAGCGGCGCGCTCCACCATTGAGCTAAGCGGGGTTAATAGAATAAGCAAATCGCTAATATAAAAATCTTACTCGGCCTTCGCCAGAGCCTGCTTCGACACGCTCATTCTCTTTACCTTATGCCTGTCCAAGAAAACCATCTGCGCCTCTGGCAGAGCCAAATGCCCAACAATATCAACTACCGATCTTATTCTGTATGTCACCACTCTCTCTTCACCCGATCGCATAGCACCGAGATTCCATCTCAATTCCGTACCATTCACAACTCTCTTCGCCTTCGGTCGCAAAGTATCGAACTTATCAACAACTCTAGCAATCTGCGGCACAACATCAATAATTTCCACATCCTTGATTTCATGCAAAGCCCTATTCTTCACTTCAAGCAGAACTACTATTTCCTTACCTCTTCTTATCTCACCTTCGTGCCTTACTGCTTTGCCAATCCTTGGTTTTGATAGCCATCTATAAGCACCATAGCCAATACCCCCAACCAAACCAAGTGTCATCCAGATTCTCCAGATAGCGAGTTTATATCCAATTGTATATTGTCCTCCAGGTGACAGTGCCGGTACAGACCATGTATACACAACGCTATTGCCAGACGAATCTGTAGTTGAAGGTTCTATATCAGGATCAAACAAACCCTGTGCGAACTTTGGAATATTTTCAGTTACTGTGAATGCAGGCAGTTCGACATTTCCTTCATTCTTCACTTTGATAGTTACAGAAGAGAAAAGAACATTATAGCCGCCGGATTTTTGCGTATATTCAGTTGGCGGTTGGGTAATTGTATTTACCTGAAAGTTGATTGACTTTGAATATTTCAGTTGGTTGGACACATCCCTGAGCTCAGCTTCAATGACATAACTTCCCGGTGCATCATATCTGTCAAGAGCGAAGCTTTTAACTACAGAAACAGACGATTTTGCGCCAATAGAATCCAGACTCTCGTCAAATGTTTTCACTACAGCAGTGCCTTTTCTTACAGTTATTTTCAGGAAATTTTTGCCGGATAATGCGTCTTCAAGATTGAAAACTTTGGACGTTATTTCAACTTCCTCACCGGGATTGAGCGTGTACTTCACCAGCGATAGTCCCGGAATATAAACCGAAGTTATTCTTTGTACATTTAGTATAACACTTTTCGCATCTGACAAAGACTCGTCGGAGGTCGATTTGGCAGTCACATCAAATCTCAAAGAGCCGGGTTCAGCATCTATAGGTATGGAAAAGGTTAATTTTCCAGTTTTTTCCTCGCCAGGTTTGAGAGTTATGAGAAAAGTGTCCAGATTAGCGCTTACCTTCTCGAATTGAGTCGGGAATAATGACAATGTGAAGGTATCTGTCTTATCCTGCGTATTTTTAACAGTCACGTCTATACCGGATGTTTCTGTTGTGTATCCTGCAGCACTGCTTGGTAAGGAAAGTTCTACTCCTGCAGCAAATACTATAGACACGCTTATAAACAGCGTGATGAAAAAGGCAGAAACCAGAAGCTTGCTCATAGATTCACTAATAATATTTTCGTTTCTTTATATCTTAAACTTATTAGCCGCTATTTTTCTTTCTTCAGCTTGTCGATTATCTGGTTGAGTATAGGTTTGAACACTTCTTCCTTGGGTCCGATTTGGAACAAGTACGAGATATCATACTTTCTCTTGAACATATCCAACGATGTCATGTATTCAAATGGTTTAGGGCTCTTTTTTCCAGTCTTGTCAGCTGGATAGCCGACGGTTATAATGCCAACTGGCCTGACTTCATTCGGCAGGCCTAGTGTCACTTTTACATCCTGCTCGTCAAACGCCCTGACCCAATTGGTTCCAAGGCCAAGGATTTGTGCCGCCAGCATCATTATAGTTATAGCTCCAGCGGTGTCCTGTATAGAATACAGATACTCGCCTCTTTCCTCGTATTTAATGCTGAATTTTTTCAAATCCGCGCAAACAACAATGTCAACAGGAGCATCCCTTACAACATCAAGTTTCAAAGCAGCTTTATGCAATTTTTTTTTGATTTCAGGGTCTCTGACAACAATGAATTCCCATCCCTGCAAGTTTCCAGATGATTCCGCATGGTTAGCCATGTAAAGCATGACACCGATTAGTTTATCATCGACCCCTCTTTTCTCATATTTCTTAACGTCAGCCTGTGATGTGACAGCGTTGAAAAAGTCCATATTATCTTAAAAATAGTTTGTTAGTTAAATGTAAATCCTTTCACAATCTTCTGGTGGATCCGCATTTTGTGCATACGTAAAGATCGAGATATTTGGATTCGTCATTCGGAGAGACCACTCTCTTTAAAATCATTTTTTCCTCTCTGTGCGCATTTTTAAGGCAACTCTCGCAGCAAGAGTGTCGCCAACTGTTCAAAAACCTGTGACTAAGAGCCATCCTTTTCTCGACCAACCTAATAATTGTTTAAAATATTTCCTAATAAATGTATTGTATGGAATATTCTATACTTGCGGACATATACGAGAAACTGGAGAATGTATCTTCCAAGCTGGCCAAGGCCGATATAATAGCCAAATTTCTTAAATCAGTGCAGTCCAACGAGCTGTCAAAAATTGTGCTTCTATTGCAAGGAAGAGTTTTCCCGTCTTATTCTGAATACGAATTGGGCATAGCTACACAGATGATGATCAAAGCCATCTCCAAGTCCTCAGGTCTTTCATCAGAAAAAGTGGACGGCATATTCAAAAAAACAGGCGATTTGGGATTGACAGCTGAACGATGTGTCGCAGGAAGAAGTCAGACAATCCTTTTAAAAAAGAAACTATCATCCGACCATGTGTTTGAGAATTTGCAGAAATTAGTCACTATGACAGGCGAAGGCTCTCAAGACAGGAAATTGGGTTTGATATCAGAATTGATAATCTCTGCGCAGCCGAAAGAAGCTAGATATATCGTGAGAACTATCCTAGGCGAGTTGCGTGTCGGTGCTGCCGAAGGAATTATTAGAGATGCAATTGTTAGTGCTTTCCTAATTGATGAAAAAACTGCAAAGGAGGATAAGGGGAAAGCTGTCGAAGCTGTTGAGAATGCATGGGGCCTGACTAACGATTACGGTTCAGTAGCTGAGATGGCAAAAGAGATGGGGATTAAAGGATTGCAGAGAGTTGGTATACAATTTGGTAAACCAATGCAGGTTATGCTTGGTTTAGCTGCAGAAAAAATAGAAGATGTTGTAAAGGAATTTGGTGAGGTGATTGCAGAGTACAAGTACGACGGCATGCGCGTTATAATAGAAAAAAAAGGAAATCGTCTCTGGCTCTTCACAAGACGGCAAGAAGACATTACAAAACAGTTTCCGGATATAGTCGAGCTTGCGAGGAAATGCTTGAAAGCTGAAGAATGCATTGTCGAGGGTGAGGCGTTGGGAATAGATGCTAAAACAGGACATCCTTTGCCATTTCAGATATTAGGTCAGAGGGTTCACAGGAAGTATGACATAGAAAAAATGGCTAAGGAAATTCCGGTTCAAGTGAATCTTTTCGATGCCATGTATATCCACGGTAAAACACTTTTCAATGCGCCATTGACAGAAAGAAGAAAAGAGCTTGAAAAAATATTGAATCCAATAATTGGTAAATTCCAAATGGCCAAATCGATTATCACAAGCGATACGGAAAAACTAGAGCAATTTTATCAAGAAGCGCTGAAAGGCAGGCAAGAAGGTCTGATGCTGAAAGTTCCAGATTCTGTTTACACATTCGGTCGCCATGTCGGTGCAATGTATAAGATAAAGGGAGTCATGGAAAATTTAGATTTGGTCATAATTAGTGCAACATGGGGAGAAGGTGTGAGATCAAAATGGTTGACAAGCTACGAGTTGGCATGCAGAGACCCAGATACAGGTAAATTTCTGAGTTGCGGCAACATGTCTACAGGGTTAAGCGAGGAGGAATACGCATCAATGACCAAAATCCTAAAAAAAATCATCGTATCCGAAAAAAGAAAGACAATATCAGTTAAGCCAAAAATAGTTTTAGAAGTTGCATACCAAGAAATTCAAAAATCACCTAATTATGAATCAGGATTTGGATTGCGATTTCCAAGATTCGTAAGAATACGAGAAGACAAAGGACCAAATGATGCAGACACCATCGAAAGAGTAACATCCTTGTACAAGAGTCAAGGAAAGATAGGGTAAGCTTTTATACTTTTCTCCCGGATTAATTATCACCGAGTGGCACAAAAGCTTTTAAGCTTGGATTCAGAATTAAAATCATCGTGATAAAATGCCTTTAGCTTCGCAAAAAGTGATGGATGCATTGAAAGGAATAGGTCTGAACCTATACGAAAGGAAGTTATGGGTAGCTTTGCTAGCGCGAGGCACTTCAACTGCAGGTGAGCTGTCTGAAATAGCTAATGTTCCGCGATCCAGAAGCTACGATATTCTTCAAAGCCTTGCTGAAAAGGGATTTGTCGTTGTCCAGACAGCCAAGCCATTAAGATACGTCGCTATAAACCCAGCTGAAGCTTTAGACAGAGCCGAGAAGAAAGTCGAAGAAGACATGAAGATAACCATGGAAAGGATGGATGATTTGAAATCTTCGCAAATTATGAGAGAGTTGAGTTCTGTCTATACGCAAGGATTGAGCATGATTACACCCGAAGAAATCACAGGCGCGCTGAAAGGCAAGTATTCTGTCACGCAGCAGATGTCGTCCATGTTCAAAGTTGCCAACAAAAGAATAAATGTAGTAACAACAGCAGAGGGATTGGACGAATTGTTTGAGAATCATTATAACGATCTAAAACGTGCCGTCGAGCGTGGAGTGAAAGTACAAGTAGCGGTGACTGGATTGGATAAATCGACAGAAGCAGTCAAAGGATTAAGCAATCTGGCTGAGGTAAGAAGCTTGAACAGCAAAGATTTGCCGATAGCCGGGAGATTCGCAGTTGTTGATGGTAAAGAGATTGTTTTCTCGTTGACAGACCATAAAGTCCATGACACCCAGCATATGGCGTTCTGGAGCAAGAGCGAGCATGCGGCAGCTAATTTGTTAGAACCTGTTTTCAAAATGGTTTGGAGCAATTCTAGACCTGTGAACTAATTTTGAATAATTCTATTTCAAGCTTATCTAAAATTTTTTATTTCATCATTCAGTTGCTTTACAAGTTTTTCTAATTCCATTCCATACTTAACTTTTCCATCCCTCGTTCTAACAGCTACAGTTTTATTTGCTTCCTCTTTCTTCCCAATTACAATAACATAAGGAATTTTCTGGAGTTGCGCACTTCTTATCTTGTATTCAATCGTGTGGGATTCATAATCTCCTTCTGCCCTTATACCGCTTTCAGTCAATTCCTTTTCAACAGTTTGAGCATATTTAACATTTTCCTCCGACAATGTTGCTATCTTGACTTGCAATGATGACAACCAAATGGGCAAGTTTCCATTTGTCTGCTCCAGAAGATATGCAATAAACCTTTCATAGCTACCAAGAATGGCCCTGTGGATTATTATCACCGTTCCATCTTTGCCGTCCTTTTCCCTGTAGGTCAATCCAATTCTTTTAGGAACAACAATGTCAACTTGGGATGTAGCTATAGTTTCTTCCTTACCAAGAGTATTCTTTATCTGCACATCAATCTTCGGCCCGTAAAATGCAGCTTCACCCCTTTCTTCTACAAATTTCTGCCCAAATTCTTTCATCGCTTTCCTTATTTCCTCTGATGCAAATTCCCATTCTTTCGCGTTTCCTGTAAATTTTTCCGGATGTTTTTTGAAATCAGGCAAAGAAAGCCTGAACCAATATCCTTTTATCTCCATTATTTTGTAAACTTCTTTGAACAATTGCAAAACCTTTGTGAATTCATCCTTCAGCTGGTCTTTTCTCACGTAAATGTGAGCATCATTTTGGCAGAATCCTAACACTCTAATGAGACCATATGTTACTCCTGATAATTCCTTTCTATAAGTTGTCCCCGCTTCAGCTAAACGCAACGGCAAATCATTATAGCTTGTTACTAACTGTTTGAAAATCATGTGATGGTGCGGGCAGGCTCATGAACTCTTGCAACTTGTGTTTGATGAATTCTCCATTAGGCATGAAAAGCGGCAAACCAGCGCCGACTTCGTCTGCGAATGTGAATATCTTAAGGTCCTGTCCGAGTATCCTATGGTCGTTGGGTGGCAGGCCTTTTCTGTCAAGAATTATTTTTTTTGATGATGTCTTATCTCGTCTGACCTCTGCCTTTGCTTCCGTACCGTATATTTTCGCAGTTTCAGCAAGAGGATGACCTTTGGTTTTTATATGCAATGATTTTGTCCATCCAAACGGTGCGCGATAAGTTTCTATTTTCATCGACTTTGCATACATCTCCATGCCCTTGATAATTTTTAGCGCGTCGTTCGGCATTGCAAGATTTCTGCTCAGATGCGCAAAGGGATACACTAGTATTTTATTTCCTTTGATTTTTCCAAGAAATTCTTTAACATCATCGATAGCTTTTTTTCCAACAGCTTCTGTGTCATCCCTTTCAACGGAAACAAACAAGACCACTATATCTTCATATCTGTATTTTTTCTTTTCAACCTCCTCTGCCTGAGAAATCTCTTTTTGCGTGGGTTCAAATTCTATGAAATCTGCATGCGACTGTAATATCCTCATGTTATCGTTTCCTCTTTGTTCCCAATCCTAGCAATTTAGTCGTATTTATTTTATGCCTTACTTTGGGGTTTTCATAGAAGTAGGTAGCCCTTAACATTCTGGCAGATATGTTGATGAATCTGAAGAGTTCGGCTATTCTCGCCATTCTAGCTTCGCTTAAAGCGTTTGCTATATATCTCCCAAAAATTATGGTGGAGCTGGCCGATGCTGTTGAAATTTGATAGAACCTTTCTATTACTCTTATAACTAGGAAGAATGGGAAGACCGCTATAATATATGGCCAGTAATGCTTTAGAAAGTCCGGGATGCTTTTTGCATGCTTGTATTTGAACATAAGATCCAGAATGAAGATTAGAATAATCCAAAAGTCAATAATGTCTATTAGCCACCTGTAGGGTCGTGCGAACTTTGAAAAGAATAACTCTATTACAGTTATCACTACCAGCAGAACAAGCGCGATTGGTATCAAACCGTCAATGAAGATTTCAAACTTTGATGCCCTTTCACGCATATCATCACTTTATAAAATTAGATTTATCTGTATTTCTAACTTGTCCTCATGCAAATCCAAAAAGATGAATGCCGTTCTGAATGAGGTAGATGATAAGCAAAGTTTTCAAAAATTTGCCTAAAAACCCAGCCAACAAGAACTTTCTGACATCATACCTGCTCATGCCACTAATAATCCCAACCAAGTCGAACGGAAAAAAGAGAAAAGCGGTCGCGAATATCATCAAAAAAGCGTATTTGTTATAGTATCTTTTAATTGTCTTTACCAGTTTTTTATGACCTTTGAACCTTTTTCCAGCTATTTTCCCACCCGCAAGTCCAACACCATATCCTGTCATCTCACCTATCATTGAGCCGACAGCTGTCAAAAGAGATGTTAAGAGCGGGTTTAGTTTAAGCAATACCGCAAATACAAGGACTAATTGCCCTGGAAGTGGAAATATAATCGACGCACTTGTTATTATGCTTGACAGAAATACGCCTAGGTAAGAGAAATTGCTTATCAAATTCTGTATAATAGCCTCAACCATTCTAATCGATAACCCTTAATATTAATTTATCACATCAAATAGTTATCAAGCAGCCCTGTCGTCTAGTGGTCACAATTGCCATAAAAGGATACGAGACTCTGGACAATATGAAAGAAATCTCGGGACGGCGGTTCGAATCCGCTCGGGGCTATTGAATAGTCGCCTTTTGTGTCAAATTATTTTCGAGTTCTAAACGCTGAATAAAATCAAGTTCTAATTCTTTGACAAGATTTCCGAATGGATAAATTCTAGCTTTACCTGTAGGAAGATAACAAAAGTCGGTACTTACGCCCCCACCAACAATTTCATAAGGAACAATTCTACTCTTTGCTTGCCTTGCCAGATTTGCATAAGCTTCCATAGAAGTACCGTCACCCAATTCCGGAAAATGTTGCAGAGCTGCCTGTGGTAAGAAAAGTGTATCTCCTTGTTCAGATCTTACACGTTCGCCGTATGTGTTTAACCTTTCAGTTAGTGAAAGCGTAGTCATATCAACTTACCTGCTCGTCTTCCTATAATTAATATTTTTCAAGGTACTCTTTAAATAATCTATCCTATTCTGCAAGAATTTAGCTTCCTTAACGCTTCTGGCAAAGAATAACGACTGTTGGGCTTCCATTAGCTGTTCTTGTAAAAACTGATTATGAGCAGTAATCAACCCATTGCTATTCGCCATCTTGCCGTTAGTTCTAAATCCATTAGACATAGTCACTATACAGTAGTTACTTATATATAAGCTTTTCGGTAGTTCACTACATATTAGTAACGAAATCTGAAAATCTAGGAATACGACCAAATCTAAATAGAATGCAAACAAATAGATTAATTATGAAAATGAATTATCAGAAGATTTTATCAAAAGTTCTGAATAAAATCAAACCAAAAGAGACAGAGGAAAAATTCCTGACTGAACTATCGCAAAAGACGCTTGAGATTACCAAAGAAAAAGCCAAAAAATATCATGCTAAAGCTATTCTAGCAGGCAGCATCACCAGAAACACATGGCTACCTGGCAAAAGAGAGTTTGATGTCTTTATTCTATTCTCACCAGATTTGCCAGAAAACAAACTGGAGGAATATGGACTGTTGGTTGGTAGGGAAGTTGTCAAACAGCTAAAAGGCAAGTTCTCGGTAGAATACGCGCAACACCCTTATGCATCAGGGTTGGTTCAAGGTGTGGATATAGACATAGTTCCTTGTTATGAGGTTGAATCTGCTGAAAGGATAAAATCTGCAGTAGATAGAACTCCATTTCATGTTAGATATATAGAAAAGAATCTCCAAGCGACACTATCAGATGAAGTCAGACTGCTGAAGCAATTTCTCACAGCCGATAAAATCTATGGCGCCGATGCTAAAACCGAAGGATTTTCTGGTTATGTTTGTGAATTGCTGACGATTAGATACGGAGGTTTTGTGGAAGTTCTGAAAGCTGCAGCTAAATGGCAACCAGGAGAAATCATAGATCTGAAAAACCAGTATAAAAAAGAGGAATACAGACAATTGAAAATCAGGTTTAAGAGCAATCCATTAATCCTGATAGATCCGACTGACAGGAACAGAAATACCGGTTCGCCCATATCCGTTGAAAAATTCTTGAGGTTCAAAAAATTAGCCAAACAATTCTTGGACAGACCGAATGAAAAATATTTTTATCCTCAGAAAATGCAACCGATTACAACCAGAGAACTATCCAAAATGCAGGCACAGAGAAGAACAGAGTTATTACTGATTAAATTCACACCACCAAAGGTGGTCCCCGATATATTATGGCCGCAATTGAGAAGATTCGCCGAAAGACTGCAAGAGATTCTGGAAGAAACCAAGTACGAGTTCAAGGTCCTCAGAAAAGATGTGTATTCAGATGAGAAAAATATTGCAATAATTTTGCTGGAAATGGAAGTTGACAAACTGCCCCATATACAGAAAAGAATTGGACCGAGTGTATTTGATTTGAACGATTCAGCAAGATTCTTGGAAAAGTACAGTAATCCATTGACAGGACCGTTTGTTGAAAATGTTAACTGGATTGTAGAGGTTAGACGTAAATTCATTACATCTCATGAAAAGCTTGTAGACAGCCTTAAGAGGAGCGCAGAAATACTAAGAGCAAAAGGCATACCAAACTACATAGCCGAGCAAATAGCAAAAGGATATGAAATGATACCCGAAAGCAAAATATCGAATTTGATAAAAAAAGATAAGAACTTCGGTGTATTTCTACGGAATTATTTTGAAAAAGAAGCTCTTTTGTAACCAAGCTATCTTTTACTGGAATTTAGCTCATAATGCATTCTTGAAAGAAGTTTTACACCAGGGGAGCTATCAGTAGCAAGTCTATATCCACATTGATAACAAGCGATTTCTGCTCTTTTAGGAGTACGCCCTTCGGTAGTATCTAGATAAAGATCGCCTGTTTCACATCTCCCGCAAGATTTGTACCACGTGAAAGCGCGCGGCAAAAATTGTGGCAGTGGTTCCCTTACTTCTACCATAATTCATATTAAAATTTCTAAAATAAATTGATAGTATGCTACAAATAACTTTCCTTGGTACGGTATCGGGAATACCAACAAAAGACAGGAACCACTCAGCCATAATTTTCGAGCATTACACAGACAAAAAGTCCACTCTTCTATTCGATTGCGGCGAAGGGACACAAAAACAATTAATGCAATCTGGAATCAGTTTCATGGACATTGATAACATCTTCATCTCACACTGGCACGCAGATCATTTCGCAGGATTGATCCCTTTGATACAAACCATGAACATGGAGAAACGGAAGAAAGAACTTACAATATTCGGTCCTGAAGCAGAAAGATTTGTCGCGAATATAATTGATTTGGGGTATTTCGGCTTGAGATTTCCCGTAAATGCTATAAATGTCCCATTCGAAGGGGATGAAATAACAAAAATTTTTGACGGGGAAGAATTCGAAGTTTTGTCCATCCCAACTTTGCATACAGTTCCTAGCGCAGCTTACTGCTTTAAGGAAAAAGACAGGTGGAACATCGATTTGAATAAAATGAAGGAATTAGGATTAAAAAGAGGATACTGGTTGAACAAGCTCAAAAAACATGGTGAAGCCGAATACAAGAGTAAAAAAATTAAAATCGAAGATGTTTCCAATAAAACAGAAGGGCTGAAAGTTGTATATACAGGCGACACCAAACCATGCGAAACCGTGGTGAAGATATCACAGCAAGCTGATATTTTGATTCATGATGGTACTTTTCTTGAATTGGACGAATCTCAAGGCAAATATCATGCTGATGTTGCGGAAGCGGCAAAGATTGCAAAAAAAGCGGATGTAAAACAATTAATATTGACACACTTAAGCCGGCGATACAACAAGGATGATATCAAAGAAATGGAAGAAAGAGCTAAAAAAATATTTCCTAATACAAAAATTGCACACGACTTCATGAAAGTTGAATTAAGAAAATGATTTAAACTATTCTACAGAAAAAGATGTATGAACTGGACGATGGTAGGATTTATAATAGCAGTAATTGTTCTGTATGCGACAGTTTATTTTGTCAATCCAAAGAATGTGAAGATAGCATTCGATTCTACAATATACCAGCTTTTTCATCCGCAGCAGGGGTTTGCATATCTGATCATTGCAGCATTTTTGATATCAAGCATGCTCGTGCTGATTCTACCTAAGGAGCTGATTTCATCTTGGTTAGGTAAAGAGTCAGGACTGAGAGGCATATCCATCGGAACAGCATTAGGAGCAGTAACTCCGGGAGGACCATTCCTGACGTTCCCAATATTAGTTGGTTTCTGGAAAGCCGGGACAGGCATAGGTCCTATTATAGCATATTTAACATCATGGTCTCTTCTCGGGTTGCAAAGAGTGTTAGTGTGGGAACTGCCGTTCTTAGGACCGAAATTTGTTTTTGTTAGAATCGGTATTTCCCTACTTATCCCATTTATTTTAGGATTTCTAGGGCAGTGGGTTTTTGATGTATTGAAATTAGGATAAAGTGGGCATGCCCGGATTTGAACCGGGGACCTATTGCTCACTTATTAGCTTAGTTGCCATTATAAGACAATTGCTCTCTCTGGTACAGAGAAAACCAGGCTAAGCTACACGCCCACTCATTTATATCATTATTCGACGACAAGTATTTAATATGTTCGACAAGACCATCCTGATGAACAAGGTAATCAATGCTTTGCAGGAGAACCAGTTCGAGACTTTTCTAACTCACGGAGCTTTTGATATCGTCGCTAGAAGAGAGTATTTGATCCTGATTAAAACTTTGCTTAATGTCGATGCTTTGGACGAATCGCATGCAATGGATTTGCGGGCCGTGTCCTACTTTTTATCGGCATACCCGTTTGTGATATCCCAAAGAAATAACCGGGAGCATCTGGACGACGAAACTGTTTATTCACGGTTCGAATTACCAGTTATCACACCGCAATTATTCAAGTCAATGCTCGAAGAGGATGAGATGGTTGTCACGCATTCATCGAAGGGAAGGCACACACAGGAGATAAACACTTTTGTTTTGAAGGAGAAGAGGAAAGAAATGGATTTCACGCTGGAGGAGTTGGCCGGAAGGATAGGCATATCCAAGAAGGCGATGTACGAGATTGAAAACAAGCGCGTTAATCCGCAGAGGGAAACTGTTCGAAAGCTGGAGAGAATGCTTGCAGCTGAATTCACTTTGCCTTATGAAATGAAGCACGCAGGAGCTATATACCTAAAGCCGAAAGACCATTTCCAAAAGACTGTTAGTATGGAATTCTCAAGGATAGGTATTGATAATTCTTCTGTTCACTCGTCGCCATTTGAAATCATAGGAAGGGAAAGTTTTTCACTGATAACAAGCCTGTCTACTATACCATCCGAAGCGAAAAATGAATTGAGTGAAATTAAACAATTATCGGGGATACTTTCGTCTAAAGCTGTGTTAATTTCAAAAAGGTCTTACAAAGAATCTGTCGAAGGAGTGCCTGTTGTATCAGAATCGGAATTAACCGAGATTCATTCTTCAAAGGAATTGTCAAAGATTATAGATGAGAGAACTTAGTATTTTAATAAAACAACTTGAAATATATACTAAATCAAATTAAATTAAAATGGAGCTTATTGAATCTCGCCATTGGGAAAGAAAGCGAGTTAAGAGAAAAAACATTACGAATGAATTTATTGTGTACGCTATACAGAATTCTAACGAAATGAGAGACAAATATTGGGAAGATGCACTAAATGCAATATCCAGAATACCTCCATCTGGAAGACTTTTAAAAGTTGTATACAAAAGAATAAGTAAGGATAAAGTCAAGATAATTACAGCATTTTGGCTTGATTAGGTGATTGAATGGAATCATGGTATGATAAAGAGGAAGATGTGTTGAATGTCGAGATAAGCGATGACGAGTATTGGAAAAGTATAGAATTACCTAATGGGGTTGTCATTGATATCGGCAAAAAAGGGACGATTACAGGCATTGAGATTTTAAGAGCAAGCAAAATATTTTCTGGAGACGTAAAGAGAGTAATAGAAGTAGCTAGAAAAGAACCTGCTTAAGAAGTAAGGGATTTTCAGGTACGGTTTAGTGATTATAACAAGGCTGTTAAATTTTTAGAGAAATACAGGGAATTGTTTCCAGAATTTAGGTTTGAACTGAAGGAGTTTTCATTAAATTAAAATCAAGGACTGAATGAATAAAGGGTAACTTATTCCCTAATATTGTTTAACAATTTTTGCGATGAAAAAGCCGATCGAATTATTATCTTGTGGATAAACCCTTAATGTGTTGGTAACGCGTTCGCTAAAACTTGAATGTTCCCATTTTGTTAAACCATTTCTAGTTTTTATCCCATTAAATTTTATTGGTACCACATCTATGGAAGGATATTTTCTTAAAAGGTAATCAATAACTGCTTCATTTTCTTCTGGACTATATGTGCAAGTAGAATAAACAAGAACACCTCCAGGTTTAAGAGCTTTATATCCAGATTCAAGTAAATTTTTTTGTATTTTAATGAGCTGGTAAATTTGAAGCAAAGTCCATTCAAAAAACTTGTGGGCCTTGTATCTTATAATACCTTCATTAGAACAGGGACCATCTATCATAACCTTATCAAAACTTTCTGGATATGTGTCGCCTAGCGTTGTACCATCTCCTAAATGATACTTTACATTTCTAACACCCAATCTTTCTACAATATTTTTCAGCTTTTCCAACCTTTCAGCAGAAATATCATTAGCCAAAATTTCCCCTTTATTTTCCATAAGCTGTGACATATGAGTAGTCTTTGAACCAGGTGCAGCAGCAATGTCAAGTATTGTTTCTGTAGGTTTTGGATCAAGTGCTATTGTTGGTAACATTGATGCAAGTTCTTGAACATAGAAAAGCCCTTCTCTATGCTCTGGAATATCGTCAAAAATAATTTTAGTTCCCGTTGACAATCGAAAAGCCGTTGGAGAAATTTCTAAAGGAGTTAACTTCCAAGAATAATTATTTACAATTTCAGAAAATTTCTGTATATCACTTTTAAGTGTATTGACTCGCAATGTTTTAGGCAATTCTTTAAATGAATATTCTATAATAGTTTGATATTCGTAACCAAAAAGTATTTGCCAGCGTCGCTTTAATTCGGTAGGTAGCAATTCTAGTATGGTAGATAAATTTTTATTGTTAAGTAATTCGGTAATTTGTAAATCTATTTTATCTTTCTCTTCTCTTGAAAGTTGAGATATCTGTGAAGAAAGTGTAAATTGGGATAACTTTGATGCAAGTTTAAATGCTTCATTTTGATTTAAAACTATGTAATCACTATAGAGTCGTACCCAAGGATGATTTTTCATGTGCGAATCCGAAACAATTGAAATGACTCTTTTGTCAAGTATTTCTTTAGCCATGATTATTTCACAATCACGTCCAATGGAGTGATTTTCGAAGTCGTCAATCAGCAAATCAGACGCTTTTATAAGATTGTGGTCTTTTTCTGCGATAAAAAGAGGTCCATAAGCATGACTTTCAAATTTTTCCTTTTCTTCAATACCAACAAATTGTTCAATTATATCTAGACCAAATGATTTGGCTGTACTAAGTATTCTACTTCTTTCTTCAACTATCTCTTCGTAAGTTTTACCAGTAAAGGGCATAGCATAAAAAATTTTCATATTGTGACCATTAACTATTTAATAATCATACAATAACTTACTTATCCTTTAAAAACATCTATAATTCTTGGGTGACGAGTGAACCATTCACAAATAATATTTACACACAATTTCACCTAGTTTATACTAACGTGTCAAAGAAAATAAGATAAGACCCGAAATTAACATTCTACTCAAGACCCTTTAAATTAACAGAACCAAAACAGTAGTTCCGAATGTAAATAACTACCAATGAACGCTCTGAAATGCGTCTGCTCGGCTTATATCCTCGTTTTACGCAAATCGGATATTTCAAAA
>JACOWB010000007.1:109234-110677 GCA_016177025.1 Candidatus Aenigmatarchaeota archaeon | reverse complement strand
TTAAAGTTGTTGAAAGTTTGTAAGAAAAATAAAAACGCGATAATATCACCATGCATCTATGACATGTCCAATACCTTCAGCAAAGGATACGGACTTACATTTAGGTCGTGGGATTTGGGAATAGAATGGCTTCCAAAGAAAAGCGAATCTCCTTATGAAATACCTATGGCGGGATCTGCTTGTCTTGTTCTATCGAAAGACACGTTCAATTCTGTTGGTGGCTTTGATAATGGGATGCAAGGTTTCGGATTGGAGGAAGAAATTTGTATAAGGGCGTGGTTGCTTGGATATAGAATACTTGTCAATCCGGAAGTTGAGGTCGGGCATTTGTTTAGAAGCGAATTTCCGTATGAGGTTGACAATTCATTAATCATCCGAAATATTTTACGCGTAGCATACGCCCACTTTACACGGGAGCGTATAAGAAATGTACTTTCAGCTTGGAGCAGTCACCAAGATTTCAGGAAAGCCCATAATCTTTTGACAAATGAAGTATTTTCAAAAAGATTTCAGCTAATGAAGAAAAGAAAATTTAATGATGATTGGTTTTTTGAAAAGTTTGGAATATTACAATGATGTGTTATTGAGATATTTACTGGAGAAAAGTTAAATTAGATTATAGATGAAATGGCAGATGAAAGAAAGATTGTAGACAAGTTAAGAGAAATGGGATTTGCTCTCCAAGATGATTTTTCATTAGGAAAAAAACTGAAAATTCAACCTGTTAGAATTGGAATGCCTGGGAGTAGGGAAGAAGGAACTGCTTTTGGTCCACCAAGAAGAGACACACCTTATCCTATTGATAATATAAGAGTACTTGAAGAGAAAGGCGAATATTATGTAGCACTTTTTTCTAGCAGAGCTGGTTCAAAGCCTGTGACGTTTAGGAAAATTCCAGTCGCATCATTACAGCCCACACCTACTATAGGAGCAAGCCCTACACCAACCCCCAGATCACAAGAACGAGCATTGGTACCTTATAGACGAAATCTGCCTGTACCTACAGTCACTCCCGGTCCTTTAGCTCCTACACCAAGTGCTAGGGCTATTGTACCCACTCCGACTCCTGGTGCACCATCTCCTACAACGACGCCATATCCACCTGTTCCAACTCCTATGCCTACGCCATCACCTAGTCCGTCTCCTTCACCTACTCCAGAAGGTTATATTATTGTAATTAGGTTAATGACTGAACGAGGCAACCCTGTAACAAATGTTGCCGTGTCTTTAGATGGCACAACTCAAACGACAAATGGAAGCGGAAATGCAACATTTCGTAATGTATCTGTAGGACCACATTTAATTACCGCACCTATGACAGCAACAGTTGGTGGAATATCATATAATTTTTCAAATTGGCAGGATGACCCTGGCGCAGGGCCGTCAAGACAATATAATGTCCAAAGAAGTGGTATCTTATTGGGAATATACAGAAGTGGAGGA
>JACOWB010000007.1:0-109221 GCA_016177025.1 Candidatus Aenigmatarchaeota archaeon | reverse complement strand
AATTTTTCAAATTGGCAGGATGACCCTGGCGCAGGGCCGTCAAGACAATATAATGTCCAAAGAAGTGGTATCTTATTGGGAATATACAGAAGTGGAGGACCGACGCCGACACCACGACCTCCGACACCCAGTCCAACACGTGGACCTACACCAACTTCAAGACCGACATCTTCTCCACGACCTCCTACGCCAGGACCTAATCCGTCACCAGGACCTACTGTTGGCCCTAGTCCTTCACCGACAATCTCGCCACAATCTCCTAATATAAGGATTTGGGGATTAATTGACGAGTCCTATCCAGGTGGGAAACGCCCACTTCCAGGTGCCCGTGTAAGAATTGTCAGAAGAGGTGGTCTTGGAGGGTTAGGAAGATTTTTCGGTCGCCCTCATGGAGATGAAATACCACCATTTAATCCGACTGATCCTAATTTTAATGGAGTAAGTGGAAACGATGGTAAATATGACTATAGAGCATGGATCGATCCAAATGAAACCCCGTTAATTGTGAATATAGTCGCTTCTAGAGGACAATTTGAAGAAAAATCAGAAATGATAGAAATACCTAATTTGAGACCTCGCCAGAAACCTATCAGATCTCCGATTACAGGTGCTATAATTGGTTATGAAGATATACCCTCGACACATGAGCAAAACAAAAATTACGCATTGGATCCAACAGGTAGAGCAAGAAAATCAACACCAGCCAGAGAAAAAATAAGAGGCGAATTCTACACGCACTTCGGCTGGGGCGGCCTACTATGGGCAGTGGCAACTTTTGCCGTGCTTTTGTGGTTTTACAATGACATAATCGGCCGCATTTTAACATTCTTCGGTCTCGATGATTTCTTTTTGCTCAATAGCCCTCTAGTCAGGATAGGCATACCGCTGGCCATAGCCCTCTTTGTTTATTTTGCATACAGGGCAGGCGGATCATGGAAGGTTATAAAATACGTATTGCCGGTAGCGGGTGTGTATTTCTTGATATTTTATGTAATCGACCTGCACACTATTGGCGACCTGATAAATTTCGACTGGTATCTTGATAAATTAGATCTGCTGAGATGGCTCGGCATATCGCAGGATACTATCGACGGCATGAAAGACGGTGTAAGGAACACTTTGAGCTTCCTCCAGTTCAAAGGGGCTGAGCCGACAAAACCGGAAGCCAAGAAAATCGGCGGGTTTGAAGCGATGCAGTTTAAATTTGGAAGCGGGCAGAATGACTATCTGTTGCCGACATTGTTCGCAAGAATGGATTACACTCTGCCCCTGACTGTGACAAACCCGAACAAGTTCGACACAAACCTTGTGGGCAAGAGTTTCTTAATCGATGAGATATTCCTGAAGAACGGAAGCACTCTGATAATGTGCGGCAGCACCACGGCAACAGGAAAGGATGCTGATGGGAATCCTATATCAGTCCTCAAAGGAAAGATAGAGCTTGGCGATGTAAACCCCGAGGAGGAAAAGGTTATTGTAATAGATTTCATGAACAAAACAAACTGCATTGACGTGGTTGCCGATGCGCGCGGATATGATGCCGCTGAGAAAGAGGCGGCAAATCCTATGTTCCCTGTAAAGGTGAGAATATTTATGTCTGAGGAGGATGCGGAAAATGAATGCAAAGAAGAACTGACTAAAGACCCGCCAGTTGAAAAGGACCAAGCATGCGTGAACGTTCTGAACGACTTTTACACAAGATACCAGATACCTGAAAGCGCCTCGTCTAAGGATGTCAGTGCAAAGTTCGTCAAAAGCGACAGTGCCTGCGAATGCAAAATCAACCGCTACTTCAACATAATGGACGAGCTTTGCTTCATTGACAACAACCAAGCGAAAGCCTCGCTGAGATCCAACTTCGGTTTTAGTGTACAAGGCAAGGGCGAGATGATATTGGTCAAATCGGATGCCGATAGGAAGCTGGCTCCAAAGCCAGAAATAACCAGTAGCGCCGGTCCGTTGACTGTGACAACATATTTCATTTCTGATATTCATGTTCCAGACAAGACAGAAACTACAAGGATGTTTGTGCAGATAGCCAACGACGGGGACGGGACTGCTCAGATTGAGGATCTGAGAAAAACGGCCACACCTTCAGGTGTGACGATAGGCGCGTGCGTGCCTACACCCAACAAAGCTCAGAACACAAAGATACCTGTGAACAAAGACGGCATTACCGTATCATGCCCGGTGGCTGTAACTGCTGATGCAATAGGTTCGATAACCGGCAGCTATCTTACCATTCCTGTGATTGTAGACATAGATTATACCTACCAGCAGACGCATTCAACGACGATTAACGTGAAGAAGGAAACCATACCTGACGGTGTGACTGACAACGACCAAATCAGGGAACTGAATAGGCAATTCAAACCTCTGCCTTACTATTGCCCAACGAAGAATGTTAACGACACTAATGACGAATTTGATACAGTGCCTCTGAAGATATACGGCTAGTTCTTAGAAAGCACATAAAATTGCAACTCTAAATTCCTGAAATCGGTTTTATCTTCAGCAGAATCGTAAACAGGATACTTATTTTTTTTATCTTTCACATTCACCAAAGCTGCTGCATCAGCCTGATAGTTGTAATTGCACGTTTTTTCGTGGAGGTTTTTGCGCAAATCGCAGACTGGACCTGATTCCACAGGCGGAGTGTTGTAGCATCTTCCTGTGCTTCCAAATTCTTCAGTGCCCGATGGGCAGATTTTGCTAGCGTATTGCGCGCATTGGCCATTCTTTGAAAATGGAAATCCGTCTGGGCATGTTTTCGAAACTGGGGGGTCTGTTCTGCAGTTATCGGTGTCGTATTCCTGAGGAAATCCGTCCGGACAATCCGCTGGATATACAAAACATTCTTCCGGATTTTCGATTAACGGGTCATCAAGACATAATGTATCATAGCAACTCCCACCTATTCTAGTATCTATTGAGGGATCTGCGCACTCCTTTTCCGCGGTATTTATGCATTGCCCATTGAATTCTATGGGATAGCTATCAGGGCAGACTTTGTCGGCATACTGCACGCATTCCGGTATTACAGGAGGCGGAAGAATGGGAACAAGGCTTATCGATGAAAACGACGCCATACTTTTCTCTTTAGATAAGAACCCTACTCCACCCGTCTCTTCAAACCCGTTAGGGCATGCTTGAAATGAATATTGGATACAATCGCTTCCCTCAGTGGCAAAGCATGTTGTGCATGCGACTGGCGGCGACAAGGCATCTATCCCCACCACCGGCCCTTGGCCTAGAGGAACTATCTCTGTTCCATCGCCTACCTTAACCTGCCTTGATGCAGGGCATATCCATTTTACGCAATCGCAACTTGCACTGCTGATTTCAGGGGATGGTGTCAGGCATGTTGTTTCGTCTTCCGAGTTAACGGTTTCGCTCACCCAGTCTGGATATGTCCTTACAGACAGTCCTGTCAATGGATCGTTCTCACTGACGCTGCTCACCTTGTCGACCACAGATGACACGAACTTGCCATTGCAATAGACTTTCGGGATAAGTTGTGGCTTTTCCGGATACGTATAAGGTTCGTCGTCTGGATGAACACATGATTGGAAAGCGGTTGTTTGGCAGCTTCCCGACAGCTCGCCATTATTCAGCTTGCTGTCGCCCCAATCAGGATTCACCGTTGAAGGGGATATTGGAAATGCGTTCATATTTTGATTGGCGGATTCTATTTCTGCGGGAATCGGGTCGGAACTGACGATGCTGACTGCGGCGAACTTTATCATCCTCCTTATAGGAATTTCGATTGTTTTTTGTATGGTGCCGAGAAATTTCGAGAGATCGAGATTCTCGCTGTCGAACTTTATTTCCTGTGGAGTAAATGATAGGGTGAAAGAAATCTCTTCGTCGTTTAAAATAGTCGCATCTGTTGTATACTCGGGTAGGATTATATCGTATCTGGTTTTAATTGCATCCATGTATTCTTTGAACCTGTATGGAATTTCTTGTTTTAATTGAGTCTTAATAATGTCTTCCATTTCTGGTGGTGATGCTAAGCTGTCGAAGCATGCATTATCAAACACTCTCCAATACGGAATGTCATCAGGGAGACCTGTTAGTAGCGATGGGTCGCATGTTCCTGAAATACCGTATGTTCCGTGTTTGTATGTGCCGTATTTAGAAATATCGTATGCTGATTGATATGTAGAATAAATTCCAGCCTGTTCCTTTGCCATTTTTATAAATTCGATTTGGTTCACAGATTCCACAATATTCCTTTCTTGCAAGCCTTTCAGAACAGAATGTGACTGGTATGCTACGCTGAACGAATAAATGCCTATGATTGTCAGAACACTTACAGCGGATATAAGCGCAACATTGATTACAGCTTTCATCATACACCAATCCTTATCAGTTCAATAAGAGAATTTTTATTGTACGGAAGGGCAATAATTGTATTGAATTCTATAACCGAATCATCACATGGTTTATTAAGAAATTCTGGTTGTTGGGATTCAGCTACATAGAAACTAATTCTGTTGTCGTCTTCGTTTGACTCCGTAACTTTATTTTCACTATCGATTAAATATTGTATAAGATGTGGACCTGCATCATTGAATGTATGAATTAATTCATCGTTATCATTGTTGACTGTTTCATTTTTAGGTACGCCGTTGTGACTACCGTGACCTACTTGGCTGCCATCAACGAACCATTTAATGTTAAATTGGCCGGAATCGACATCACCAAGATTTTGTACAGCAATTTTGTATATTTGGGGTTCTCCTATTTGATAGTTAGTTGGGCCTTCGTTATATCCTGTTAGCTCAGGAAATCCGTCTTTAACTGGTTTGCTAACCGATATACAATTTCCTTCGATTAGTTTATCGAATTTGTTTTTTAAATCAGAGAGTCCTTCTGGTTCATTGAGAAGAGCTTCTATGCTCAGAATTTCATATACACTTTTCCCATTTTTAACTGATAGCAATACTAACAATCCATGTTGTTCTTTTTCAAACCCATAAGTTATCAGCAGTTCTTTGTCTACTGTAGTTTTGATAATTGCTGGCGGAACTATTATGCCGACTATTATTGTGAACGTGCCTATAAGGCCTACCAATGGGAGTTGCGCTATGGACTTCATTCTACCACCACGATTTTTATCGCACCCATGTGAACATCTCCAGAGGGGTACTTTATCGAAACTGGAAAACCTGTGCTAAGTATGCTGGAATATCTCTGCAAGGCGCAGTTGTCCAATTCTAAAACCTTGTCTATGTCTGAATTTTCTTCATACAATTGAGGATAGTTTGTGCTCCACTTGTTCTGAAAACACGAGATTACATTTAAAACTTCAGGTTCAGAACCGCTCAGTTTGTGTGTACCTGTAAACCAACCCTCACCAGTTTCTATGTCGACTATAACAATAAAGGCAAATGTTTGTGAGTATGTTGGCAGCTTGCAATTTGATAAATTCGGTTTGCATGTGTACAAAGATGTACCGAAGCTATCTTCATAAAAGACGTCGTTAATTTTATTCGCATCAAACGTTGCGCGATGCCAATTTGTGCCATCTGAGTAAACTAAATCCTCATTTGCTAACAGTGAATTTGCAAGAAGTATAGCCTTGTTCTCGAATTCTTTAGCTTCTATCTCTGGGGAGACTTTTGTCACCTGACCTGGAAGTATAAACGGCAACACACCTACAGCTATCACACCTGTGAGTAAAAGCGCGAACCAATTCTGTATCCAAGCCTGACCTTTCATTCAACCAACCTTTTTAATTTCATCTTTTGTTATCTCCAGCTCTCTGACAATATCAGACCCGAAAGCAAGTTTGGAAAGAGTTTTTGCTACTGCCTTATGACCGCCCGCTTCGACTGTTACATAGCCATTTGCCACAGTTACGGAATAGGAACCTTCAGGAGGTAACTTGTGTATAAGTTTTATCTCGACGTCTTCTGACGCCGCATTTACAAGCGTTATCAGGTCTGCTATCTCAACTGCCTGAGATCTGACGGATTCTTGTGAGATTGTTTCTTTTATATCCTCCATCATGCCAGGAACTTGTGCGAACATTAGTCCGCCTATAGCTATCAGACCTACGACGGCAATAGCATCAGTTACTACCGCACCTTTATGCATAATTTTATTTGGATTTCTGATAAATTAGCATTTTTTAGGTTTGAGCGCCTTATCTTTCTGCTCTTCACAACAGCTTTGCAGGGTAGGCATTGATACGCCGTATTCGCTGCATGCCGAGTCCCAGTCGCACGAGTCCTTTGTTCCGCTTGTCAGGGCGCTGCAACATCCTATCCTAGCGGCTCTGCATGACGCTTCATTGGTGGCAAATTCTGTCGTGTCTATCCACCCCCAGAAGATGGCAACTATGAAAAAAAGAGAGATTGCTATGACGGCTATCAAGAAAATTGCTTGAACTGCAATAGCTTTGGACATATTATCACCTTAATTTATCTTTAAGAATGTTTACAAGTTTAGTTATAATACTTGAGATGTCCTTTCTTTTCCTTTCCAAATAATCCTCTTTAACAAAGAATCCTTCATAAGCTATCCTGTTTCTAATGATTCTTAAATCGTCTATAAGAGAAATTTCATATTGGGAGAATTGTTTATAATTTACATTCAGGTAGTCTATTAGTCTCTTATGGGCGCCTTCGCCTTCTGTTTTAAATCCGTCTACAAGCAGAATAGCAGTGACTAGTCCCCTTATAGCTTCGTAATAGTCTTTTATAATGAGAGAAGAAAATTTCTTCGAATCGACAGATTTTATCATTTCTAAAGTTATATTAACCATTTCAAAAAGAGATTTGGCTTTCTCTTTATCGGGGCTTATTTTAACTATTCCTTCGTCCATTAAAACACCTTTATGTATCCCTTCAAAATAGCACCATTTAAAATGTTATTCCTGAGTTCTTTGCTCATGCTATTGAAATTTTCATTAAAATGTAGACTTATCAATCTGTTCAGGTTTTCTTCATACATTCGCAAATCAAGCTTTCTTTCTTTACATAGGAGGAACAAATCAATGTCGCTATTCTTCAGATCCTCGCCTCTTGAAGATGAACCAAATAGAATAATTGTGTCTGGCATGCATTTCTTTTGTAGATATTCCAATAGTCCAGATTCCTCTAGCAAAATAATCATATCTATTTTCTTGAAAAATCTGAATTTTTCACCATCCCTATTCGACAAATATATCGGGTAATTGTGAATCCTGTGCTTGGATTTTATAATCAGTCCTTCTTTTTCTAGTTCATTCAAATATCGTTTAACAGAATTTGGCGCTATCTTCACTTTTCTGCTGATTTCCCTGAGTTGAAAACCGCCACCTTTAGGCAGAGGGTCATCGAAAAATACTTTAAGTACAGACCATTTGTTATAATTTTGTAACATATGTAATAATATTATCACATCTGTTATTTAAGTATTACAGTTATCGGAAAGTATTTTGGACTGCAATAGCTTTGAGCATAAAATAATATTAGAAATTGGGGAAATTAAGACCCTGCTATCGTGCAGGAAGACCTGTAGACATCCTTAGTGGCATCGTCTGCAGTGCTCTTTCCAGTCACTTGCTTCAAACAGGCGTTGCCATCAGAATGTTGAAAGACTCCGTTGTTGCTTGGCTGTTCTGCTGTGTAACCGGAAGCCGCCCATTGTTGGCATGCCTGAAGGAAGTCCGACCTGCATTGCTGGGCAGCGGCTCCCCCGCCAAACTGTCCACCGGAAACAAATAGCCAATATCCAACAAGCCCTATAACACCGACACCAAGAAGAATAGCTATGATGTAAGGTACGGCAACGGCTTTCATTAATTTCACTTAACTTTATATTTGTTTTGGCGAGTATTTAAATATTTTAGTAATTATTCCCAAACAAAATAATCTTCTTTAGGTTTACATGTTTTCCCTGCTACTGTCCCAGTTCCTTTTTCAGCCCTTTGAGGTGTGCAGACTTCCCACTCACCACCTTTGCATATTACCCCAAATTTAACTTTATAGATTTTTTTATCATGTAGGTCTTTCAAAACATCTTTAGTTTCACCTAATAAATTACATTTTTCAGAGGTTTTCAAACAACCATCATCATTAAACACGCCGCTACCGAATACTGCCTGCTTCAATACGTGTTCTTCATAATCACATTGTTTTTTTAGATCTATTATATTATTAACACCATCTGAAGGGCTACAGTCTAAATAATGTAAATAGTTATGACAGGCATAGGGACTTTCACCCTTAGAAAATCCATTACCGTTATTATAATATGTTACGACTCCATTTTCCCATTTTAACTTAAGGACGCAATTATTGCCTACACATTTTACGTTGTCGCCGCCATTCCTAGTTACCCATTTACAAACTCTATTTTCAATATTACTTGTCCCAATACACTCCTCAAGAGATTTGCCGTCACTACATAAATTTGAATCTATTATTACACCTTGTTTCACTTCGTACACCATACCCTCATCTTCATCGCCACCTTCTTCATCGGTAACAAAAATGATACACCTATCAGTAGTAGATATATCTTTCAAGGTGAAAAACTTGCCTTCATGGTCAAAATTAGGCTTGTCGCTTATTACAACAGTCTCACTAGAAGTTTCTCCGAATGCATCTTTGTACTTACTTGATGGCTCGCCATTTGTAACGCCAAATTCCCATATTTCTAAAGGATTATCACCAGGGTCTATTTTAATATGTAAAACTGCCCCGCTTTCTGGCACACCAAATCCAGTAAATTTTTCTTGCAACCATCCTAATATATCAATACCGAACGCCTTCAGCAGGAACGACATCCCCACAATTATCACAGCTATCATCAGGAATATCTTCATCACTCCTTCGATGGCCATGGACTTGGACATTAATAGTAATTTAACTGGAGAAAATAAATAGTCATCCGCATACGAATCCCGGCAACCAATACAAAAGACTGCAAAAGAAATTCTTCATCCCTTCCAACAACAACCCCCCAAAGAATGCGGTTATCTTGTCATGGAAATACCATATAAGAATCAATGCGGTAATAGCGAGAACGAGAGATATGACAATTCTAAGTGTCTCCCCGAACGTTCCTTTTGCCACTTAACCGCCTCCGAAACTTTGTGAAAGTTTATACGCAGAAAGGAGAATCACCAAAGTTATCGCCAGCATGATTATGAACCACATTATAAACGAGCTGATGGCTTTCTTCATAATTTTATTTTATATCTCAGACTATTAACTTCTCTATTGATATCACCGAAGTGAATAGAAAGTATGTCAAGAGCAATGTTATGAAATAGACTATGCCGCTATATAACAGAACCTTGGAAACTGTAAGTCTTTTCAGCAAACTTTCATCACCGTTTGTAATAGTGCTAAGAGTGATTCCGATTATAGTCACTATCTCGACGAGATATATGCCGACAATAAGCTGGAAGCCGTGGATTGGTATGATTGCGCTGAGGTTGACTATGGATGATATGACACCAGTGCCCACATCACCGGCAGGACCCAATGCGGATCCTACGCTCGAATAGATGGAGTTCAAGGCTTCGCCCAAAGACACCAGAAGCCTTGTCATTATAGCCGCGATGGTAACAACTACACCTGCACTCAATGGCGCGAGAATGACGCTCTGTATGTTCATCGTCGACGTGACTTCTTCGAGCATATTCTTCAAATCCTCGTCGACTTCATGCATATCCTTCAGGTATTTGGAAATTATGACCATGGCTTTCGACGCGCTCTGCATCCCTTTTTTCGAAGTCTCGACTATTACATGCATCGCAGACTCGATTATTCTTGAAGGATAGAAATTGATCGCACCGTATTTTTTATCAAAAACGGCATTTTCAAACGTCAATCCGAATGTTTCTATGTTATAGAGTATCTTGTCGAAGAATTGCGCGATCTTCAGGTTCTTAATCTCCCCTTTCATTCTTCTTAACGCTGTTTCCAACGGAATTCCACGCAGTATCATGCTGCCCAATTGAAACAGAGACCCGGCAAACTCATTTTCTATATCTGATATCTCTCTTCTGATTTTCAGCTTTCTCTTCACGGAGAGGTATCCGTATGACATTATCCCGAGAAACAAGCCTAATGTAATCATCATCGAATATGAAAGCAGGGCAAAACTAAAAAGTTCCTTCTTGCCGATGATGTTGAACAGTCCGAATGCTATTAATGGGAGAGAAACTATCAGAGGTATCGTGTAGGGCTTTTCGGAGAATTTGACCGTGAAGAAATCCGGATGCTTGCTCAAATCCGGCTGGTGCAGGCTGTACGGCCTCTTCTCCAGATAACTGTTCATAAAGAGGAAAACTATAAGTGGCAAGAAAAAGTCATATCCCAGAGCCAGGAAAATGGGCTGTATCAATTCCGGAAGAAACAAGCTGACTATAGGAAAGAACACCAACCCGATTATAGGCAGCAATATTCCCAATGCATTTAAAACCGTCACTGGCTCCTTCAGCTGGCGGGAGTATAACCTCATTCTTTCTTTGGTGCCGTCCAACATGACTGAGACTGCCTCGTCAAGGAACCTCTCTCTTTTCGCCTGAGATTCGGCGCCTGAATTCTTGATTAGATAGATGGATTCGGAGAATTCTTTGCTTTCCTGCTTCCATTTGTTTATAAAAGAATCCATTGCCTCTTCTATGCGATCATATTTTCTGGTGTAAACGTCCCATAACAATTCCCGGAGATCAACAGAGAGGGCTCCTTTCAAATTCCTTGAAGCAAACTTTATGGCATTCTCGAGATTGGGCGAAATATGCATTGAAATGCTCATATAGATTGTAGCGAGCACCATTTCCGATGATGCGTTTATCCTGAATACTGTCGCATAGTGGTTAGGATAAATGATGAGAAAGAAAAGAGCTATTGCAGCGAGTAAAAGAGACAGAATGATGGATGATAAGGTGAAAGAATTCAACAGCACCAATCCTATTAAGGATATCGAAAAGACCGATAACGTGGCTAGAATCGAAAGCGAGAATGCGCCTTTTGGCGTTATTTTTAGATGCGAAAACTCTATTGATTCTTTGTATTTTTGTCCGAGACCTTTGAATGGGGACAGGGGAAGTGTCTTCTCTGATATGCTGCACAATCTCTCGTATCGAGAGAGCTTCTTGGCTAGTTGCTCCTCCCTAAGGAATTTTTCATATTCTCTGGAAATTACTGGCATTAATTAGAATTTGGTTTCGAGAAGGATTAAGTTTCTTTCCAGTCGGGAATTATTCTACCGCAGTATTCTTTCCGTTTGGTGGAATCGGTAAAGAACTCGTCACCAGTTTTGCACACTGCTTGAGCTTTGCTTAAAGAATCTGGAGTTTGTGTTGCACAGAATTCTACTTTTCTTGCATTGCACTCTGCTTCTGTGCCTATAGCAGCCCCTTTACCACCAGAAGAAACAAACCAATATGCGAGAACTGCGACTACAACAACGCCGATTATTAGAGCTATTATGTATGGTACTGGCATCGCTGCTTTTTTCATAAATATCATTTGATTTCTATACCTAATTCTTCGCATTTGGATTTGCTGAATTCATACTTTAATTTCTCATTGCCGCAATCGCCCCATTCAAACGCAGGACCTACAAAACCGCCTTTAACTTGCCATTGAACGCAATAGCTGAAAGCTCTAGCTTGGCACTCAGCACTAGACCCAGTTTCTGTTGTCTTGTTCGCTTGACTAACTAACCAATATGCGAAAATACCAATCGCTATGATGCCGAGAATAAGCATAATTATATAAGGGATGGCAACGGCCTTTCTGAATTCTATGGGCAAATTTCACCACCCCACTTACAACTATCTTGGCATATATAAAAGCAATCTCCTTCGTCTTTAATTGAGTTTGGCGGATCACACTCTTCACCTAAGGGAGTGTCAATTTTACCATTACCGCAAGAATTACATTCTGTAATACCTGGCGCTATTACTCCGCATTTTGTGTCCCATTGTACAAATCCTTTGCAATAATTGAACTTTAACGTTTCGCACTCAGCAGCTGATCCACTGCCTATAGTTTTACCGCCTTGCGAGACAAACCAGTAACCCAATATTCCAACAACTATTATACCGAGTATAAGCGCGATCACATAAGGAATTGCTACCGCTTTTTTCATGTATATTATTTTATTTTTCCTCAAGTAATTCTTTTCTTAAACCACTCCAGCCACTTGTCATATATCATCTTAGAGTCCATAGATCCAACTTCTTGCCTGACTTGCTCTGAAATCAGATGAAACATTGAGTTGGATTCTACGACCTGGTCGGCCTCCAAAAGCAGATCCTTGCCGGTTTTGGCTGCGAGTTCGACCATCGTCTCCTTTATCTTTGTCCTTAACATAATGTTGTCCCAGACGGCATCCCAATGCCCATGCCATTCCCTTACTCTTCGGGCAATTTCGTTCAGAACCTGCGACTCGCCGTCAATCAAAACATCAGTCGGTTTCAGCCTGTCTTCCCTAGCTGAATACTCCATCAAATTGACAAACCCTCCTTCATCCAAAGGATCATTTTTCCATTGCTTCCTGACCTCAGTAACTTCCGTCACTCTTCTGAATCTGTGCAGACCGTCAGGCGATTTCAACTGGTTGCATATTGTAATCAAGTCCAGCGCTTTGAAGCTTGTAGGCGGCACGCCAAGATCATGCACAACCCTGTCATAGACTCCGTATGCCGATTCGCCGTGAACAGTGCCGGCAACGACATTTGCCATGGCGCCAATCCTCATTGCCTCAAAAAGCGCGATCGCCTCAACACTCCTGACTTCCCCGATTATCAAAACCGAATCGCCCAGTCTCAATGCAGTTCTCAATGCCTCATCGGCAGGAAGCTCGGTCTCAACTTTCGTAATCACAGAACGCGATTTCATCCTTTCGATATTATATCCCAAGCTTCGAAGCTGCGGCACTGATATTTCCAACGTATCTTCCGTGACAAGAACCCTGAACTTTGGCATTATTTCAAGTATCAAAGAATTCAAGACAGACGTCTTCCCTGAACCACGGCCGCCTGCAACAAGAAGCGCCCTTCCTCCGTCGACTATAAAACTCATAAGGCCTGCATACAATGAATCGAACATTTTGTTCTTGACGAACAATGGAAATGTCCATGGCTTTTCCCTGTGTCGCCTGAACGCAAACGCCAGTCCTTCCGGCGACAATGTTCTTGTAATTGCTGCGACTCGCGCCCTTCCGCCAGGCACTATCAGTTCAGTATCAAGGACCGGATTGGATTCGTCTAACGGCCTTCCCGAGTATAATCTGAATCTCGTTGCCCATGATTCCGCGTCTTCGCTTGTGGGCATTAGATTCGTTTCGCATTCCTCGAAATCTGAATGATTGATGTAGATTGGAGTCGATCCTATAGGAGCGTTGATAAATATATCCTGAATCTTCTCGTCAGATAGCAAGAGCTCCAAAATTCCGTAGCCTGCCGTGTATCTTGATAGTATTATGGCGAGCTCTTCTATTTCGGCTGCAGTAAGATTTACGTTCATGCTTCTTGATATGTCTCTGATTAAATCTCTGCCCAAGTTTTTGAAAAGCTCTCTTGACCTTTCTGGCTCTACAGCTTCTGCTTCTGTCGGTATGTGGGCGGCGAGATATCTTCGGGCGGAATCCAATATCGTGTACTTCTCGTCAGTCAAAACGAACTCTTTCGGAGTGATGTGGTACAAGTGGCGGACTTTTGTCGGCATTTTGTATATCTCAACATCAGCGCCTGCAAGAGAATACTTGGCCAGCAATCGCGAGCCTTTCGGAATTGCGAGCATGAATTTTGTCAGCATGAAGTTTGGCCTGACTGTCGGGGAGAATATCTCCCGATATATGTCCCTGCTGCCTATCTGGTAATTCTGTAGAATCGGCAAAGCCTTCTGAATCAATGTGCACCCCTCAAGAATGTTTTTTATAGGAATCAGAGAATTATCAAGATACTGTGTGAAACAAACCTTCTGCTCAAATGGTGCGGTGCCTTCCAGCACTTTGTTCGCATTGACCATTTTCACTGTTCGCAAATAGGCTCCTATGGGGTCTTTTCTCAGAATTTCTAAAATTAGAAACTGCAAATCTGCCAACCTTTTTGAGAAAAGTTTTTCGCATTGAGGCGGGCCGAAATTTTTCAAACTTATGACTTTGTCGATGTTCAATATTCTGTTGTACGCGTCTGCAATCTCGCGCAGCATTTTGGTCTGTTCTGCGTCATACTCATTTTCACGGGTTTCTATCAGAACAATTCTATCAGCATCTCTCGCTTTCAATAGCGTGTCGATAACAATAGCCATGGTCGCATCCGAATCCTCTATGCTCGGCGCAATGGCCCAATTCATGCAGTTGATTCTCAACGCACCATCAACAACATCATATTCGACAGCCAACAATTCACCTACTTAATTTATTTGCGTAGTTAAACAAATCTTTTATAATGGCTCTCCCTTCCCTTCCCACATTGCCTTTCGAACGACATGGCGAAGAAGATGAAAAGCTGAGTTCGGAACTTGTAAAGAGGATGAATGAAAGCACGAGAAGAATCAGGATTATAGAGCAGAGAGCAGACAGGATAGAAAGCTCCATCGAATCGATTCAAGAGAACACACTGACACAACTGAATGATTTAAAACTCGCTCTTGAAAAAATAGGCAACAGGATTGTAACCGTGTCGGAGAAACTTGTGAATATAGAAGGTGAAATTCTGAGGGTCAGCAAGGAATTGTCCAAGACTGCTACCAAGAGAGAGCTGAAGCAGATGGAAACTTTCATTGATCTGATAAACCCTATTACTGCCAAATTCACGACGAAAGACGAAGTAGAAAAGATGATCGAGAACAGGGCGCCTAAAATAAAAAAGACTCAGTAAGGCAAAACCTCCAATGTGCCTTTCAGCCACGGATGAGAACCAATCGGACCACTAGAACAGCTCTTACAATAAATTTCAAATATTCCCGGCTTGTCTGCAATGAACTCTATTATTTCAGGGTTTGAAGGAGACGTCTTCGAAACCACCTTATTGACTCTGAATCCGTCAATGGCAATTCCATGATTATGCGAGGGGTCGGTTGTTATTGCTAAAATTCTGACCGTATCACCGAGGTTTACTGTTATGTCATTGGGCATATATCCGCCATGAGTTATGGCCATTTCAACTTCTTTCACAGTTTTATTTTCATCAATGGCACTTCCACCACCGCTTAGCTTAGATGGCAGGTAGTAAGATGCCAAGAGCACACCAGACAATATTATTAAGATTGCCAGTTTCGTTTTCATATTAATCTGCAAAGCTTAGATTTATGTTTACTTAAGATGTAATTAATATAAGTGAAATAATGGCTTTACCCTTTTTGAAGAATCCTTTGGCTAAAGGCAAGGGAACTATACCTGTTGAAAGAGTGAGGGACCTTACTGGCAGGGGCTTTTCTGAAGTGGAAGTTATCGATGTTCTAAGAAAAGAAGGCTACTCACCAGAAGAGATTGATAACGCATTGACACAATCTTTAAGGTTTGCCGCATCCGAACCTGCACGGACAGAAAACCCTGCAGAATATCCGAGAAGCGAACCTGCATTGCCTACACTGGAAGACATTATACCAAGACAACAGCAACAAACACCACAGATTCCTGAAACTTCATTACCACAAGAATACTACCAAGGCTACCAGCAGAATTATCCCACGGAAGAATATGTTGATTATGTTGTCCAGGCGAGAATGGGGGATGTGACCCAGAAGATTACCGAATTCTCTGTCAAGGCTCAGGAGATTGAAAGAAGGATACAGGAAGTTGGCGACAGGATAAATGAGATAATGAGCTTGAGGAATGCCGAGCAGACGCAGATATTGAGCAAAATAGAAACGTTCAAGGAAGGTGTAAGTGACATAGAGACAAGAATGGCCGGCTTGGAGAAGGCGTTTAAAGAGACGTTGCCTGCATTGATTGAATCTGTCAGGGCATTGACCGACCTTGTACAGAGATTGAAGAGAGAAGCTTAAGTTTTACTCAAACAAATTATAATTAGATGTTATGGCTTTCCCGATAGAAAATCTTCTTTCGCCGAATTTAACGAACATGCTGATAACTTTAGTGATTCCTTTCCTGATAATCTTCACCGTGCTTTTGTTTGCTCTAAAAAAGACAGGGATATTGGGCAGTAATGCTTTTGTTTATGTCTTGATCTCGCTCGGGTTGACAATAATGATTTATGCTGTCCAACCTAGCGTCTTCCAGTTTCTTGCATCATATTTATTCCAGATAGGTATAGCTGGTGCGGTAATAGCTTTGGGCGGTGTGATAATTTTATTTTTCATCGGAATCATCAAATGGGGACACAATACTGCGGTAAAGGTTGGCACGAACGATGAACAGAAATTAAAGAACCTGGCAAAAGAGGAAGAGAAACTCTTGAAGCAGTTCCATTCTGGAGGAGTTTTCGGCTTGGGCGGACAAAGCATTGGAAAGAGGGCGGAAATAGCGAAAAGATTGAAGGATATTGAAGATGAGAGAAAATACATTTATCTGAAGAACAGACGTCTGATAGCTTAACAGTATGTTTAAATTTTTACTAACACAAATTATTGAAAGATAGAATGGTTAACATTTTCCAGATTGCCGTTGAGCGTTTAGTTGATGTGGGATTTTACAATTTCCTATTGCCTTTTATCCTGTTCACGACATTGCTTTATGCTGTTCTGACTAAAACCAAAGTTTTGGGCGAGTCGCCTGTAATCATCGGCATCATATCGGTATCTGCCGGTTTGCTGATATTTGGTCTGCCTGTAATTGTTGGGGTCAGCATAGCCCAGCCTCTGACAGCATTTCTGACTCAAGGTGCTGTTTTCATTCTAGTGCTTGTAATGGCATTTTTAATCGGGAGTTTCTTTTATCCCAACATGATGGAAAAATTAGGTGAAATCTTCAAACCGCCAGGACCATTTACCTGGCTTTTGTGGGCTGTAATAGCCGCAGCTGTAGGGGCTGGATTGTTTTCGATTATAGGCGGCTCCTTAAAAAATGTGTTTTCCAGTTTGAGAGTGCCGTCGGATCTGGGCGCTTTGGCAGGCGTTTTAACTGTGGTGTTTATTATAATTCTAATCGTTGCGATAGCCGGTGGCAAGGAGGCTAAATAATGCCGACATTTTTCGAGACAGCTATTTTGAAACTTCAAGGATTGGGATTTTTCACGTTCTTATTGCCGTTTATTCTGACAGCCGCCATCATATACGGCGGTTTGAGAAGAGCGCAGTTGTTTGGGGAGCCTGAAAGGAATGTTGCTGTAAATGCTGTTGTCGCATTTGTCATTAGCTTGTTCGTATGGGCTGCGCCAATAATTTTGGGCATTGACATTGAAACAAAGTTGTCGGCATTTTTCATTCAAGGATTCAGCGTGTCGTTGATTGTGTTGATAGCGTTGGTTTTGGCTGGTATGTTCTTCCCGCCGGACTTGGCGAAAAGCTTGAGTGATAAATTCAAGGGGCCAGCTTTCTGGGGGATAATTATTGTTACTGCACTTATAGTGGGGGTTGTTATTCTAGTCTCAAGCGGATTGTCAACGGTGTTGTTCCCGAAAGGGATAGGCATTAATCTTTCGTCGGATCTGGTCCTTTCTGTAGTAGCATTATTGGTTTTGGTTGGAATTATAGCTGTGATAGTTCGAGCTGCGAAGTAGCATATTTAAATCTTTGAAGATTAAATTAATGGTTAGTTGAAAATGAGAACTGATATTTTAAAGTTGGGTTTGGGTTTGGCTTTTAGTGTTTTGATGCTTTCTACCGTTGCATTTGCTCAAGGATTGCAAGATGTAATCCAAATAGCGAAAGACGTCGGTGTCTTTCAGTTTTACCTTCCATTTCTGCTTTCGTTCGCTGTACTGTATGCACTGCTATTAAAGACAGGTGTATTTGGTGCTCAAAAAAACCTTGTGACTATAATTGCTTTGGCCGCATCTGGATTCATCATGGTGTATACGCCAGTTGGCATAGCATTTAGCACATTCCTAGCTAATTTTGTAGGCAATGCTATAGTTGTGATTCTTACTATTATTGTTGTTTTGATTTTTGTGGGTATGCTTCAAAGTGGTAAAATACTACCAGAAAACTTTAATGATATAATGAAAGGTAATACGCTGTGGTTATTTTTGTTGTTACTGGTTCTGATTGTTCTTGGTGTATTTGTTGCGAGCGGTGGGACATCAATCTTTCCAGGGTTGAATATTAGCACAAAGCAATTGTTTGGTTCTATAGGTGGACTAAGTCCCACTACTTTGGCGATTATACTCCTAGTGGTTGGCACTGGGATAATTGTTTGGTTATTTTCCAAGCCAGACAAGGCTCCCGCAAAATAAAATAGTAATTTTCACTACTTCTCAGTGTATACACATAACCTTAAATAAGTACTAATCAAGGAATAAATATGAGTGTAGCTGAAGCTTTGTTAGAATTAGATAAAGAAGTTGTTGCTGTACAAGTTCGTGCTACTGATATAGATGAAGAAACTGTTGAAAGGGAACATACGCCAGTCGTTAAAAGAGCTGTTGGAAGTGTTTTTAGTCTAGTCAGGAAATACGTCCCAGAAGCAATAAGTTCGGTTAAAGACTACTTTTCGAAAAGAATAACTTACAACTTAAGACCGCATCACGAGGACCATGTAGGCGGATATTTCGTACCTGCAACCGACGAGTTAGTTGTGAATACTAATATGAGGAAGAGAAATCCTATGTTTTATGTAGAATCTATGTACCATGAAGGTAGGCATGCTCTCAGAAAAGCTCTTGGTAGTATGGAAAACCTTTACAAAGGATTTGTTAATGAAGTTGGCGGATTCTGGGCATCTATCTTGTACCCTATGTACGAAGAAGGTGCAACTTCTAGATTGACACAAATGGAATTGGGTAGGACATTGGATGGTTATGCTCCTTATAGAGCGGGCGCTGAACAAGTTGAAAGAGATTGGGGTACTAGAATGCTTATTTATAACAAAAAGGACGATGCGAAAAGAGTATTACCTAGTTTCCTAAAAGGTGTAAACACTTGGTTCGCCAGTAATAGAGTTCATATAGCAGCATAAGTCTTCTGCAAATTCACCATTAAATCGTTTCTAAATATTCTCTTTCGGTGAAATGGAGTTTTCCTGGAATTATTATTACAGAAGGTATATCCATTATATTAGTTCTGGTCAGATTACCTACAAAATCATAAACTATTTTCGGTTTTTCACTGCCAGCTCTAGCAAATGCCACAACTTTATCGTTTTTGTCGATCGTTTTACCAGATAACAGAATTTCTAAACCTTGCTTAACTGTCATGTATTTGTTTTCCTCAGCTACGACATCCAACAGGCATAATGTGTGCAATCCTCTTTTTTTATTCTCTTCAATAACTTCGAATATTGACTCCGGTAGCTTGCCTTTGGTTTTTTCTGGGAATGGCATTGTAACATATGGTCCAAATTTCTGGACATGCAAACCACTTTCGCCTATGGCAGACAAAATCGAAGCGTTGTGTATAACCTTTGTTTCTACTTTTAGTTTCTTTGCTTCCAACAAAAGTGAAGAATGTGTAGTCTGAACCAAAGGATCGCCTTGAACAAAAACCACTATTTTTTTTGTTTTAGCTTCTGCGAATATCTTACTAGCGTTTTCTTCCAGATCTTTCCTCTTTAATTCTATTATTTCTTTGCCGATTAGCTTCTCCAAATCCTTCAAATTGCCGTACCACTTGCTTGTGTAAAGTTCTATAAACACCTTGTCGGACCGCTTCGCTTCCTCTACCGCCCGAAATGATAAATCTTTCTCGTCAAATAGCCCCAATCCAATTAAAGCCAGACTCATGAAACGAATTGAAGAGGAAAAAATTTAAACTATCCTCTTGGGGCAACTCTAGCGACTGATTGTGCAGCTTCTGCATTCATTTCTGTCGTCCAGTCAAGTGCTCCTTTCAACCAACCTCTTGGTTCCCCTTTATATTGAGGGTTCTGTTGGCCGTTCCTGTATTTCCTTTTCCCTCTAAGAAATGCATTGTACAAGAACCATCCCGCACCTAATGTAAGCAAGCCTGCAAATAGTGCTCCTGAAGCCACTATTCCTATATTAGCTAATGCAGAAGTAGCTGTTAACGTGTAAGGTGAGACTGTGTTCACATATCCCATAGCAACTCCTGGTGTAAGTCCTGATTTCCAAGAAGCGTCTAAAGGATGGTTTTCAATATATTCCCGCATCTTACCAAGACTAAGGTCTGCTTCATATAATCTGGGTTCTAAACTTCTCATATTCACTACCTTAAAGTGATAATATATAAGCATTGCTGTTCTACAGAGGTTATGTTGCAGGATAACTATGATTTCTTATTTCTGTGAGAGAAAATTATAGACTATGGACGAATCTATCGTAAAGGACACGGTTTTGATCCTGTTCGGTATTGTGGGTGCTGTAATCACATTCTGGATATTCGGTGTCGAGCTTCCACTTTACCTCATCCTTGCAATTGCAGGATTATTGCTATACGTCTACTCGTCGGAACCTGCGTGGAAATTCGCTGGTGGATTTGTAGGCAGGCTCTTTGCAACGTTATTTCTAATCAGTCTTTTGTATTACTTTGGCACGAGAACCTTCTTTCCTCCGGATCCGTTCAATTTCAGATTCTTAATAGTTGGTGTGCAGTTCACGATAGAATTTCTTTCGGCTTTATCGAATTTCATAGGAAAACTCGTTTTAAGTTTGATTGACATTATAATTCCATGAGACCACTTGCGAAATTGCTTGAAGGGGAATTGAATCCGGAAGAACTGAGCTTAGTGCCGAGAAGTTACGATATCATAGGTTCTGAAAGCGGCGCTGTGGCCGTAGTCGAGATTCCGGAGGAATTATTAAACAGGAAGGAAGCCGTAGCAGAAGCCATTCTAAAGTCCAACAAAAATGTCAAGTCTGTTTTGAATAAGAGTTCAGGCAGGAAAGGCACGTATAGATTGGAAGAGTTGGAAGTGATTGCTGGCGATGAAAACACAGAAGTTCTGCACAAGGAATTTGGATATACGCTAAAATTAGATCCGAGAAAGGTGTTTTTCTCGCCTAGGGAAGCAACAGAAAGGCAGAGAATAGCGTCACAAGTAAAGGCGAGTGAAACTGTTCTTGTGATGTTTTCAGGTATAGGAGTTTATCCAATTTCGATAGCAAAAAAACAACCTTTAGTTGGTAAAGTTTATGGCATTGAAATAAATCCAGATGCACATCTCTATGCACAAGAGAATGTTCGAATGAATAAATTGGCGCATAAAATTGTTTTAATTAATGATGATGTAAGGAATGCTTGTAAAGTTTTCAATTTTAAATTTGACAGGATAGCCATGCCAATGGCTGTTGGCGGTGAAAAATATTTGGATTACGCATTCAAACTTGTAAAGGATGGTGGTATTATACATTTTTATTCGACTGGAAACGACAAGAATTTGTTTGCAGAATCTGAAAAATTTGTAATTAACGCTGCGATAAATAACAGGAAAAAAATTCACATTGAAAACAGAGTTAAAATTTTACCTTTCGGTGTGAAGTCGTGGAAAGTAGCAGTCGAATTGAAAGTTTTTTGATTTATTCTGGATGGATTAACCCTAATTCATCAAGTTCATTTAGTGTATACGGATCTAATCTCCAGTGTTTTACCTCTATAGGTCTATTTGGCGAGACGATAAACGTATACAAAATTCCACCAGAAGCTACATTTTTATATATTCTTCTTTCGCCGTCCCTTTCTACAGACAATGGTACTAAATATGGAAGAATTGGTAGTGAAGTAAAGTCATCTTCAGTTTGGTGATGTCGGTCATCGTATAAATCTTCTGCATGACGAGCATCCATCCCACCAACAAGATCTGTCAACTTTCTTTCGTAATCGGTTAAAACAAGTGGTTCTGTAGTAGTAGTCACCATTGATTATTAATTGTTGTTGAATAACTTAAAGTTACGCAGGGGTCGCATAGCCTGGTCAATTGCACCGGTTTCAGGGATCGGTTGGTTAGTCCATACGCGAGTTCAAATCTCGCCCCCTGCATTAGAAACTTAAAAAGGGTTGAAACAGAATAATGATGTTATGGTTAGTTTAGAAATCATATCGATGTTGATATTTGTTGCTATTGTTGGTTATCTTCTGATTCTCGACAGGAAAAACGTCACTTTCCATTACGGCATAATTATCAGAAGGTGGACCAAGGGATTGGAGTGGATTGACAGAATAGTCAAGTCGCATCCTGTATTTGTAAGAAGAATGGGCAATGCCTCTGTAGCCATAGGATTGCTTGCGGGCTTGGGTGGGACAGCCTTGCTCATATTTCTCACATTGCAATTACAACAGACGTTTGGACTGGTTTTGCCCACAGCCGGAGGATATCAAATACCTGGTCCTGTTTTTTCTGTTCCATTCTGGTACTGGCTGATTGCGATATTCATAATAGTAGTTACGCACGAGACTATGCACGCTGTTTTCATCCGGTTGGAAAAAGTTCCGGTGAGAAATTACGGCATACTCATGCTACTCCTTCTCCCCATTGGAGCATTTGTTGATCCTGACAATGAAAGAATAAAGCGATTGTCTTACATGAAGAAACTCAGAATATTTTCTGCGGGCAGTTTCGCAAATTTTGTTACAGCGATTGTTGCAATTGGCATATTCGTTTCTAGCGTGTTCGCATTCGGCTATGTGACAGATACGGCAGGTGTAGTTGTTGATTCTGTTGCAGAAAATTCGCCGGCAAGTGAAGTTAACCTCGAGGGGACGATAAAAAGTGTGGGCAATTATGAGATAAACAATGCACACGACTTTGTGAAATCATTGAACAATACGAGTCCTGGCGATGAAATCTCGGTCACTACGGACAAGGGTGAATATAGTATGATCCTTGGAGAACATCCAACTGTAGAGAACAGGTCCTATATGGGCGTCACAATCAGGAACTCGTATGAATACAGCCTTTTCGGATTTGATGGCGTTGTACCTCTGGCTTTCCTAAACACATTCTTCGTTGTCACGTCATTTCTGAATTGGCTATTCTTAATTAGTGTAGGAGTCGGTGTTGTGAATCTATTGCCAATAAAACCTTTTGACGGAGGATTATTTTTCGGCGAGATATTCACAAAACTTTTCAAAGAAAAGGGCACCCTGATTATAAACATGACAAGTTTGGTCCTGATAGGAGTCCTTCTTTTCAATATTTTCGGCATTCCGTGGCTGAAAGGCATTATTGGATGATTTCTGTTTTCCTAACTTCAAAATTTCTTATAGGATAGATTGTCCTGCCTTCTTTCAATATTTTGTTCTTGATTTCGTTTGCCAAAATTTTCATGAGAAGCTCTTCGAGAGTCGAATCCTCGACAACCTTTTTGATGGATGCCGCCACAAATTCCCTCACCTTAACTTCAATGCTGCTTTTCGCCCTTTTCGGAATTATAGTCAATCCCTTGATTCTTATCTTGACGTCGTCATTCGTTGTAAGGTCCTGTACGGTGTCTATTCTCCTTACCCTATGGAGGACCATCCTTGATATATAATCCTGCATGCATTCGGAACCCACAAACTCTGTGGACGCCTTGTCGCCGTTGACTGAGTTTATCTTCAATTTGAGAGTCATGTAATATTTATTGATGTCGTCGGTTAGTTCTATTGCGCTCATATTTATTGTTTTGCCTATTAATGCGTCTGGAACTCCCGCAACCGTCTGCCCGATTTCCTTTTCTCCGAAAAATTTCGGAGAAATTATCTTGAACCATTGTTTGCCTTTCAGTTTGACTGCCATTTATTCACCACTTTTCTACAATAAGCCGGGCCTGTTCAGGGTCGTATTTCCATTTCTCAGGCAGTTTACCCGATCTTACATAATATTTTGACAGTCGCCTTATCTTGGATTCCAAGTTCGATAATCCCCTTCTGGAATGCCTATCCTTCTTGTATGTAGATGTGTGCTTGCGCAACTCAACAGCCTTTCTCAACAGAAACATCAAGTCTTCAGGAAAATCAGGGTACAAGTTGTTGTTTTCCATGACTCGGCTTATTGATTTGCCGGTTATCAATGCCGAATCAGGAATACCGTAGGAATCCCTCAATATCGTACCTATCATGGAAGAAGTGTGTTTGCTTTTGGCCAAATCTATAACGAGCTTCTCGATGTCTTCTTTTTTCTGCTTTGTCCATGTCGGCACAGCCTTGTAGGGAGGCCTGTGGCTGGACGCCTTTCCCTTTTTGCCTGAGTATATTCTTGCCATGATTTCACTATTGAATTGGTTTAGAAAAATTTATATCTCTTTAGCTTTATAAGGGAACCTCCCTGTTTGCGTATCTAGCACGCTTTTCTATCTCCTTCAGCTGTTTTAGGACATCCGCGGCATTCCTGCATTCTTCAACATATCCCTTTAGGATATTCTCCCATGCGGTGTCGAAAATTTTAAAGTGGGTTGATTTAATCGCCTCTTTCAACAGTTTCATGTCAACCGCCTTGTCCTCTATCCTTCGTGTGAATTCCCCGAGACTTGGATCAATGAAATAAATATTATCGCCTTTCAGGATCATATTAGACGTCGTCAAATCGCCATGTACAATGTCATGCGAATGTAATTTTCCTATCTGCTTACCCAGCTGGAAACAAATCACCGCTGCTTTTTCCAGAGTGAGAGTATTGAGATATTCCTTCAGTCTATCCCCTCTTACATTTTCCATTATTATCTTGTGCTCTTTCTCGTCAACGTGGAATATTCTCGGCGTCGCAATCCCAAGTTTTCTTACTTCTGTAAGCAGTTTGACTTCCTTTCTTGTTCGCAGCTTTCTAAGCTCTTCATCAAGTTCTCTTATCCTGTAGCCTTTCTTGATCCTTTCTTTTACCACAGACTCTTGATCCTCAAAGGTGCCAAGATATACAATGCTTTCTGCACCCTGGTACAATATTTGCATGAATTAAAAGCTGTCGTTTCCATTTAAATAATAATGAGACTGGACTGGAAAATTTATGTAATTGCCGCCGGCGCGCTTCTGCTAGGGCTTATGATACTTTTTTTGGAAAAGGTATTCTTCTTTTTGATTATAGCATTGGCGACTATTTTAGTTGCGATTGTATTAAGATTTGTTCCTCCACTGAAATATTTGGGCATAGAACTGGTCACGCTGTCCACCATGCTAGTGGGCATTGTCTACGGCCCTGTGCTGGGTGGGATATACGCAGTTACTATATTGCTTGCCCATTTGATAATTGGCGACTATTATATCGGAGCCTTTCTTGCATGGGTAGTGCCTCTGTATATTTCGCTGGGTATAGCGTCAGGTATCCTTGGTGGCAATCTTATAGGAGTATTGGGTGTGATGGTCATAGCTGGTATCAACGCTCTTAGCCTGTTTCTCACGTTTATCGGTGAAAGTGAACGGGTTGCGAAGGAAATGCCTTATGTGATAGGTAATACATTGATAAATTCTGTCCTGATTCTGAATGTCCTCGGTGTGATAGTAAATTTTATGATCTAGCTGTATAAACCAAGTCAACTTTAAATAGGTTAATTTCTCATCTTTAATAGAATGTCGTACATGGAACTTCTGCACAATATAATTGAAAACAAGTTCACTTTGGGAGTAATAGGCATAGGAAGAGTTGGACTTCCGTTTGGCGTGAGCTTTGCGCAAAAAGGAGTTAATGTGGTTGGATTCGATATCAATGAGGAAATCATTAGAAAGGTGAATTCCGGTCAGGCGCCGTTCTTTGAAGTCGGACTACAGGACTATATGAATGAAGTTTCGAGAACGAAGAAATTTACCGCGACAAACGACCATTCGCTACTGCAAAATGTGGACGTCGTAATAATCACTGTAGGTACTCCGTTAAACACGCACATGGTTCCTGACTACTCGCAACTGTTTTCAGCTTTGGATAAAATAGTGCAGTATCCCATATCAAACAAATTGATAATTATTAGGAGCACGTCATCCCCAGGGACACTGGAGAGCATCGTAAAACCGTACATAGAAAGAAAAACTAACTTGAAAGCAGGCGAAGATTTTTTCCTAGCTGCTTGCCCTGAGAGAATTGCTGGGGGCAAATGCATTGAAGAACTGCATGGGTTGCCAGAAATTATTGGAGGTATATCTGAGAACTGTTCGAGATTGACCGCGGAGGTTTTCAGAAAATTGAATCCTAACAAAAAAATATTTTTCACGACACCTAAATCTGCCGAACTTGCAAAGCTTTTTGCAAACGTTTATAGATATGTGAACTTTGCTTTGGCAAATGAGTTTGGTTTAATCGCAGAAGAGCATGGTGAAGATGCGCATGAAATCATTAAAATTGTTAACGAGGATTACAATAGGGGAAAAATACCTTTACCTGGATTGACAGGCGGACCATGCTTGAGCAAAGATGGTTACTTTCTTACGCAACATATGCCTTTTCCCGAGTTCATTCATATGGCATCGCAGCTGAATGAAAACATCCCTCATCATGTCATCTCAAAGTTAAAGAAAGAACTAGCAAAAGAAAACAAGACTTTGGTTCAGTGTAAAGTGGCTGTTTTAGGATTGGCATATAAGAGTGGCATTGACGATACTAGATTATCACCTGCGGTAAAATTGGTTGATGTTCTAAATGGGGAGAGGTGTGAAGTGGTGACCTACGACCCTTATGTGAACCCGAGTTCCGGTTCATTGAATGATGTTGTGAAAGATGTTGATGCTATCATAATTGCGACGAACCACCCAGAATTTAAAATTTTGCCTACGGTTCTGAATGGTATGACTTCGAACCCCATAGTGATAGATTGCTGGAGAATGTTCGATGGCAAGGAACTGAAAGGAAAATATATAGCTTTTGGGAAAGGCAAGTGAATATTTATGCTGCAAGATGCAAAATATTGGCACAGATTAGTTAATCATTTATCTCGAACTCTTCGAAGTGAATTTAGAAGACGCAAATTAGATTATCTAGCATCCAAAGTTACAGAAAGTGATTCAAATACGACAGATATAACCACACAACTGGATGGGTTTGTTCACAATTTTGTACAAGATTATTTCAGAAGAATTGAGATTCCTGTATTTGCTATAACAGAAGAAGGTGGCATGGAGGAATGGGGTAGAAACCCGCGAGCTGTTATTTGTTTGGATGAAGTAGATGGGACGGCACAAGCAAATCACGGAATCCCTGAATATGCTACGACTGTCGCTGTTATGGGCGATATGGAAGATACTACTTTAGAAAATGTCATCGCTGCCGCAACTTTAGAATATGCTACAGGAAATGTCTATTCAGCTGGAAAAGGAATCGGGGCTTTCCGCAACAGAGCTCCATTAACGCCTTCAAGAAGACAGAACTTAGATACTGCAGAAGCTATGGTAGCACTCGATATTTATGCGGCTAAAAATAATGATGAGGTACCTATTTGGCTTTCTAAATTAAGAAAACTGAGGTGTTTTCCAGTATGGCACGGGTCTGCGGCAATGGCGTTAGCGAGAGTATCATCGGGACAATATGACGCTTACATAAACCTTGGACAAAAGATCAATGATTTGCCCGCTGGGTATTTGTTGCTTAAAGAAGCAGGAGCGGTATTGATGGGTACCAACGCAAAGCCAATAAATGTGAGAGTAAAATCTACAGGTACGACGTCTGTAATTGCGGCTGGTAATATGGATATTTACAATCAGCTAAGGGCTTTAGATTGAGTTTAAGGTTGTCTGGGTTCATCTCTCTTCATGAATACACGACCTGTTTCAAGTGACCCTCTTTTCAAAGGATTGTTATCAGAACGGAAGAAAGTTTCTAGATATCGACGTTCGGCAAAAGGTAACATTGCATCAGTATCTAGAATTACAACTTCTACATCATCAACGAACTGTATATGAGCGTCAATGTCGTATATTTTTTTCAACAAATCTTTTGTTTTATGATCGTCACCAAATCCAAAAAGGACATGCTCGCCATTTATCAAATTTCCAATTGGTGTTAACCACTGCGGACTTTCAGGACTAACCAAACCCAGCTTTTGGCGATATCCATCGCGTGTACGTTCTCCTCTAGGAATCTGGAATATATCATCGACTAACTCAAGAGGGACTTCTGACGAAACTGTTGAACACACATCACAATACCATGGCTGAGGTAAATTCGGATTGTCTACCCTCTTACGTGGGAGGGCTGTAAAGTAATCATTATGAACTTTTGCTCTTTCAATGATAGCTGCACGCAATCTTCTAGCAGTTTCTTTTGAAATACCTGGAACCAGAAGCCTTGGTTGTGTTTCTTCTCCAAGTTGTCTAAGCCAAACGTCCATCGGAGCCAAATCAGTAGGCTCTCTATAATTTCCTCCTCGATGCACAAGTTTGTTGCGAATTCCTTGGTTTGCATAAGTATTATCTTTACGGTCTGTGAGCAAGTATATAGGACTTCCGTGCGCATCTACAAAAAATACAGGCCCCTTTGCACCATACGCATTCAAGAAATCTTCTCCTGTTTTTGGATCAAACGCCTGCATATCGGCTATATATTTCCTAGCATTCACTTGAGAAGCAAACTGCTCGCTTGTAATCATGTATACCAATACTGCAGAAAGGGATTTAAATTTAATTTCAATTGCCGACTATTCTGGGTTCTGGAAGAGGAACTATAATCTTACCCTTGAATCCTCCTTCCCTCATTTTTTTGATCAGCTCGTCTTGTATATGCCATGAAAGTATCAATGCGTATTCCGGCTGGTCTTCAAAAATTCTTTGTTCGTCTACGATAGGAATATGTGTGCCCGGTGTGTAGAGACCTATTTTAGGTGAGCCTGCTTTTTCGCACGCATAATCTAGAATGTTGTGGTCTATGTGCGAAAAACCTAAAAGTGTGTTCGAACGCGCGGGTGCGCCTACACCTACAATTCTATTGCCACCTTTTTTGCATTCTAAGAGCAAATCCAAAAGTTTGTGCTTTATATCTATTGCTCGCTGTCCAAATTTTTCAAGTGCCTTTTTATCGTATAAACCGGCCTTTTCTTCTTCGGCTATTAGGGAAACTAACCTGTCGCTTGGAGGTCTTGTACCCTTCATGGCGAAAACTCGTATAGAACCGCCTGCGGCTGTTATCCTTTCTGCATCGACAATGCTAAAATTGACTTTTGAGAATAATGAAATAAGCGGCTTTAATGAATAGTATCTTAGGTGTTCATGATATATGGTATCAAACTCGAGTTTTTTGATGACGTCGAATAAATACTGCGACTCTGATACAAAAACACCGTCTTCTGAAAGCATTGTGTCAATTCCTCTAAGCATTGGAAATAGGTTGTTTACATGCGCGAAAACATTTGTCGCTGTTATCACTTTTGCTTTTCCATGATCATCCACGATTTTTTTTGCGATCTCTTCAGTGAAAAAATCATTAACAGTTGTTATTCCGTTTTTTTCAGCGACCGAAGCAGCATTCGTAGGCTCCACACCTAACACTCTGGCTCCGTATGGGACAAACTGCTTAAGAAGCGTACCGTCATTGGAACCTATGTCAACTACCAAATCGTCCTTTGTCAACTTGAATTTTTCCGCCATCGTTGCTGCGAGCGAACGGAAGTTTTCTATCAGCATGTTGGTCATGCCTGTTTGGTACGGATAATTTTTATGAAAGACGACTTTTGGGTCAACAATATGGTTCAATTGAAGTAATCCGCAAGAACTGCATCTACACAAATTCAATGGATATGTTGTCTCGGGTTCATTGAGCTGTTTTGATGTGAGATGGCCGTGGACAAGTGCTTGATGACCAAGCGAAAGTATTAATTCTAAACTTTGTCCGCATATCTGGCATTTCTCCAATGGTCCTATTATATCCTCAGACATATTCGTCACTTTATCAAACGACCTTGCAATATTTGTCTGTGCTCTATCATCATATTTTTGGGCAACCTTTTAAAGAATTTCAAAGTCTCTCCGCCGAATTTTTTGTTGCCCCTTAGCTTGCCTCGAATAGGTCGAACCAAAAATATCAAATCCACTATATGTGTATTTCCAGGCTCTCTGTATCTCATGATATCAAAGACGCCTAATAGTTTTTTAATCTTAATTTGTAGTCCGGTTTCTTCTCTAGCTTTCCTTTTAACAGCATCTAGTATTCTCTCTTTGTAATAGACCGTCCCTCCAGGAAAATGCCATTTACCTATATCAGGTCTTATATCCCTTTTAATAAGCAAAATGCCTCGTCTGTCTTTAATAACCAAGTCCACAGTAACTCGGGGTGTTTTTTTAAAGATGTAATGAAATTCTCTTGTCGTTAATTTTCTCATTTAATCACTATCCTCTTTCCCAAGGAAAAGGCTTAGAAGGATATTTTATAATCGATTCGATTTTGCTCTTATACCAGTCGAAAGCTAATTTCAATCCTTCTGATAGCTTGACTTTAGGGTCGTAACCAAGCATCATTCTAGCTTTTGATATATCGGGGATTCTTCTCGATGTACTACCTTCGAGCTTGTCAATTTGTATTGGTTCTATTTTTTTTCCAGAGACGTTAGATAAAAGCTTAACCAAATCCAAAATTCTGTATTCTTCCTTATCGTTACCTAAATTGAAAATCTCGTTTTTGCCTTCTTCTTTTGAAGCTGCAAGCAAAATGCCGTCTACTATGTCACTCACATAGCAGAAACTCCTCGTCTCTGTCCCATTGCCCTGGATTGTAAATTTTTCATTTAAAACAACTCTTCTAATAAATTCCGGTATCACGTGCTCCCATCCCATCTTAGGCCCATAAGCATTGTGTATTCTCACCAGTGTTGAATCGAAACCATATTTTTTTGCGAAATTAAGAAAAATGGATTCTCCAGCAATTTTTGTCACAGAATAAGACCACCTCGGATTTTTTATATCTGGCACGATTATCTCATGATTTTCAGGTGTCGGAAATATTCTTGGTTGTCCATAAACCTCTGAAGAGGACGTGAATAAAAGTCTTTTGACTTTGTTTTCAACTATCGCTCTAGCCACATTCAAGTTTCCAATAAGGCCAACTTCCAATATCAAATCTGGATGTGTATAAAAAAACTTCGTGCCTTGAATAGATGCCAGATGGAAAACTGTGCCGACTTCTTCCATAGCTTTTTTGACTACAGAATAGTCTCTTATGTCCCCTTCTACAAACTTTATTCTGTTTCTGAAATCACCCAAATTTTCTAGACTTCCTCTCCATGAGTTATCTAACACTACAATTTCCTTGTCAGACTCACATAGCCTAGATACTAAATGACTGCCTATAAATCCCGCACCACCAGTTACAAGAACTTTTTCCATGAAATCAATCACGATTTAAACATTTTTAACTTTTCTATAGCACCGTCGATTTTTGAAAATATTATACCGGTCGATTTCACTTTAGAAATGTCTAAAGAAGTATCATATGGCCGTTGTGCAACAAGATTGAGATCGCTTGCATTCACAGGCTTTACTGCGTCCGCATCATAACCAAGCGCATCAACAAATTTTTTAATAAACTCGAATTTTGATATTCTGCTGTCGCCAGCGGTATGAAACACTCCTTTTTCATTCTTTTCTATTAGTTTCAAAATGCATTCAGCCAACTCTGCCACAAGTGTAGGAGAATAATACAAATCTGTGGCAGCTGTCAACCCGCCCTTCTTAATGTCGTCGACGACCCATTTCATAAAATTGTCTTTTTTACTGTACAGGAGACTACTTCTGACTATTATATAGTTCTTTAAAGTCATGGCCAACCGTTCAGCGGCTAGTTTGGTTTTACCGTAGAAGTTTACGGGATTTGGAACGTCATCTTCTTTATACATACCTTTCACGCCGTCGAACACGTAATCAGTGGAGACTAGAAGCAGTTTTGACTCGAACTTCGAGCATGCTTCGACAATGTTTTTAGTTGCTTCTACATTGGAAACCCATGCGGAATCTTTATTCGATTCGCACCAATCTACTTTTGTAGCGGCAGCGCAGTGTATTACCCAATCCGGCTTGAGTTTTTCTACCAAAGAAATGACATCGCTTCTTGCTCCCAAATCAATCTTGAATAAATTCTCTCCTGCATTCACAGGTTTATTTTTAAAGTAAGTCCCATAATTCTCATGATTTGAAATGTCGAATATTTCGCCACCCAGTTGACCGCTTGCTCCAGTTATCAGTATCTTCATTTCAATCAATCCTTTCCGTAAATATTTAAATTCCTCTTAATGGATAAAAAGGTAAAACTAATCATAGAATTTCTTCGAAAAAGTCTGTGAATTGTTTGGCGACCATCTTACTCTCGCATTTCTCAATAACTGATTTTCTTCCCAAGTTGTTGATCTTCTTAGGTTTGTTGCACACCTCGACTATTTTTTCTGCAAACTTTTTCTCATTGAAATTTTCTATGATACTCGCCGATTTGCCGTTTTTCATAATTTCATGGTATGGTGGTATGTCCCATGTTACTAGCCATTCCCCGGAACTCAGTGAATACAACATACTATGCGTGGTGCTTGGATTTCTAGTTACTGTGAAAAATAGACAAGATGAATTTACAATTAATTTGTGCAGGCCTATTTTGTAGTTTCCTTCGAAAAAGCTTTTTTTTACAAATGATGGCACCTGTAAATCTGGATTATACCCATTTACTATCAGCTTGATTTCAGGATTCATTTCGTGTACTAGATTCAAAATGTTAAGCAAATGGTCTGTACCCATTATATCTTTGCTTTTCCCTCCGCCGGATCTTTGTTTGAAATTATTGCCTATTATTGTTGCCGTTTTTTCATGCTTAGTTTTTTGCGGCTTGAAAAAATCCGTATCTACAGGCGGGTAGATAACTCGTGAATCAATGCCAGAAATGCTCTGTAAATAATCTCCAGCATATTTCGAAACTGACGTATGTTTAACCATATAATACAATGGCAAAGCACGCCTGTCTGGAAACCAATAGTGGGTTGTGACTATCGGCACATCAAACCATAATCGCTTGACCTTTTGTGTCAAGGCGTACATAAGGGTTTTGCTGTGAGAACTGCAATAGATTATGTCGGGTTTTTCTTTTGAGTTTAGTAGAACGCCTTTTGGTATTTTTGCTATCTTTTCATCCCATTGGCGGGTGTGCCGATTCATCAGCAAGTTCACTTCGTGGCCGATGTCTGTCCATCTGTATGCAAGCTCACTAAATATAGGCTCATGACCTGGAAGTATGAGAATTTTCATTTAGACACTTTAGTTATCTGATAATCCATTCTCTGTTATTCTGAAAACTGCCTCGCCTTCCTGTAGGTTTGGAGCATCTATAACCTTACATATTCTTGTGCCTTCCTTTCCTCTTCGCAGGTAAAGACGGTATGTTGCCATATGGCCTAGGATGTTCCCGCCGACCGGCCTAGTAGGGTCGCCGAATAGCATAGCAGGATCGGACATGACCTGATTCGTGATATAAACAGCTATATTATATGCGTCCGCTAAACGTTGCAACTGATGCAGATGTCTGTTTAGTTTTTGTTGCCTTCCTGCAAGCTCGCCTCTGCCAACAAAATCGGCTCTAAAATGTGACGTCAAAGAATCGACTATAATGAGTTTAATCTTTTTTTCTTCTATCATCTCAGGAGCTTTTTCTACTAGCAATATCTGGTGTTCGGTGTTGAAAGCTCTGGCTACGTAAATGTTTCGCAAAACCTTCTCGGGCTCCAGTTTCATAGCCCTAGCTATCTGGACTATTCTTTCGGGGCGAAATGTGTTTTCTGTATCAACAAAAAGACACGCACCATCCAACCCACCCTTGTCTTTTGGGAGTTGAACTGAAACTGCAAGTTGGAACGCAAGCTGACTCTTGCCAGAACCATACATTCCATAAGCCTCTGTAATTGCTTGTGTCTCTATACCACCACCGAGAAGAGTGTCAAGGGATTTGCTGTTTGTAGTTATCTTCGCTACAGTCGTTCTCCTTTCAAGAATCTTGTCTGCAGTATCATAACCTATATCGAGCTTCTCTCTAATTGTATTTATTATTTTGGCGGCAGTCGCCTCTCCTATTTCGGCTATATTTGCAAGTTCTGTGGCCGATGAAACGGCAATCACCATCGGGTCGGAATATCCTATGCTTTTCAGCTTTTCAGCTGTTATCTTACCTACACCAGGTATATCCTCAATATTTATTTCATTTTTCTTTGCCAATCAGCCACCTACAATCAATTCTATCTCATCGACTAATTTCTTACTCTCTTCCAAAGGATTTATATCTTTAAACTCGTTTACCATCATTTCTAAATTATCATACATTCTGCTCTTCTTTATTCTTCCTGACAGAATGAATTCCTTTCCAAAAAGTTTTTCACTTATTATCTGATATCTTTTTTCTGCATCAAACTCCGAAAGTTCTGTAGCGGTGATGCCACATGCCTTTTCCGCAACTTCGCGAAATAAAACACATCTCAAATCTCCTGTACCATCGTCTAAGATTAATGAAATGACCAGTGCATGCCCTGGAATCACATCTCCATGCTCTTCACATTTATTGATTTCTACCTTGTTGCCACACATCGGGCACACGTCAAACAAAAAATTGCCTCTGAAAAGCTGTATGACAGTTCCATTTATTTCAAAATTACCGCCGGCGACTATATTTGATATTTCTGTCCTTTCAGATAGAATATTAAGAAACATTTTTGACAGGTCATCAACAGATGGTAGTTCGACATGGTCTTCTACGGGAATTATCGCCCCGAATCTGCCCAATGAAATCTCCACTTCACCAAAGTTATTCTCTCGAACAAGACCGTTGATTATTTGAACTATGTTTCCGATTGAAATATCGCCTTCTTCAACAAGTTTAACTTGCTCGTCCCATAGGGGGACTCTAATGAAACCTGTATGGTCGCCTATAAAAACATTGGACACTCTCCCTGTGTTTCCATTTGATTTCTTGAACTCATTAATTTTAGATACCCTGAAAACTCTTCCCAGAATACTGACTCTTCTCATACCAGGTACGATATTTCTGATGGTGATTCTACCTTCCGAGTTTTCTGGCAGGTCTATTTCCATTTCTCTTGCAACCAAGTATACAGCACCTTCTTTTGTTATTAATTCCTTCATTTCAGAATATTTCTTGTCAACAAGAGTTAGTATATCATCCTTTTTAAGATTAGATCTGCTTTCTAATTCAGAAATAAGGAAGTTTAAATCCATGAAATGTCTTTGTCTTTTAATTTTAAAATGCACGCTATTTGTTGCGAGATAGACGTATATCCTCACCTATTAACGTCTTTCTGCCTGCGTGCTTAGCTAATGAAACGGCTTCCTCTGAAATATTAATCAATTGCTCTTCCATTATTGTTGCAAATTCTTCCAAGGCATCTTGAGAGACCCGTCTACCGCCTACCTTTTTGATTATCCTCTCGAAAGGAAGTTTGGGTAAAAATTTCGCCATAACTAAAATTATGATTGATTAATATAAATGCATTGTAGTAAATTGTGTGTCAGGTCAATCAAGAGGTTTCCTTAAATTCTTTTACCAGCCACGCTAAAATCATAACTACTGTAGAGACAAAGCTGATTAACGCGCCAACCATAGCTAGAATAACTGTAATCCCCTTTGTACTAATTATATTCAGACCTAGTCCAACAGACAACATGGCAACTCCTAGAAAAATCGATGCTATAGAATAGTTCTCAATTGTTTCAAATTTGTTTTTTCCCTTCAATCGCGAGAGCAGAGCCATATATTCACTAACCAAACCTTGCTTTAAATATCTTCATTTCTGGGTTCTGATATACCATTTCAAATTTTTCCAAATCTTTGCCGTTGAAGAAAAACATTTTGGTAAATATGGAATCCCTTATATCTGGCTCCATGTAAATAGCTGTTCCAAAACCTGGATCAATCCACACCATTCCGTCTAGCACATTGTTACCAGTGGATTTCGATTGTAGTTCTTGGCCACCTTGATAATATACAACATCACTAACCAACACACTCCTTATCCCTTGGCTTGGTGCAGTCATTACAGCCAATAATTGAGTTTCATTTTGTAGCAGTGTCAATGTCAACCCACCACCCGAATAAATTGGAAACCCTGATCTATCAAATTGTGTAAACGGCATTACCAAGAAGTTTTTACCATCGCATTTCCATTTGTCACCAGCTGTAGATTTCCATAGATTCATATCAAAACTGCCGAAACAGCTCATCCAGAAATATTTCCCTATCAAATCATTTGTAGCTAGCACATAAACTTCTGTAACATCTTTGCAGGCTTCTTCAGGGAATTTATCACCGAATTTTTCTTTAGCCTGATTGCATTGGTCGTCTGTGAGTGATGTGTACTTTCTTAATATTTCTATCGATTCGTTCTCATCAGCGGTTGAAAATATTTTTCCCATGTCCTTTATTCTTATATTGTGATCGTATGGGATGCAATTCCCTGGAACACAGTGTGCCCCATCTGCATGAACTTTCAGGCCTGTGTAACCAGCTATTATATGACCAGGATCCCACCACGTGGATACCAGTGAATCCTTGTCTGCGTTTTCTTTCAACCAATCGAGTCCATCATACCAATTTTGGCTAATGGTCAATCCTCCTGATGAAAGACCTATCTGGACTGCGGTGGACACCGATATGAATACGAATACGGAAATCACTGCAAATACTGACGACAACAACAAAACATTTCTATTTTTAAGGTAGTTGAATAAATTGCCGATTACGTATCCGGAAGCTATGGAAGATGACATAGAAAATAACAAGGAAAACCTTATTCCTTTTATGATTAGGTAAAATGTCACTAAAGCCCACAAAAACAGGAATATTTCTACAAAACTTATTCTCTCCTTTTTATAAACTTTGTAAAGTGCCAGGAGCGGCAATCCTATCAGTGTCATAATTGTTGGAAGAACGCCTACTCTTTCTGCTACAGTATTGAACCCTGATTTAGTGAAAATGTTTATAATCTGCAATTCTGCTACTGAAATGTTTACAATGAGCGGTTCACCGGCCAGACCTGTAAATCCCAGTGCCCCTTTTAATGACTGGAACATTGTGTTGAAGCCAAGAAAAACTGCTATGATGTTTGTTGCCAAGAATATTATAATGAGAGGGAGAAGAATCGACTTAACCTCTGGTAGTAGGCTCCTAAAATATAATTTTACCTTTTTCTGATACCACATCTCTTCCACGAGTCTGAATACGATAAGAGCTGGGATGAACGCTAAGAACAAAATTAAGGGAAACCAACCTGCCCCCCAGTTGAAAACAAATATAAGAGTGGTAAAGACTGCAAGAACGTAGAGTGGTATTGACATTAATTTTTTGTTGGAATTTTTAATTGCCAAAAATATTGTAAATACTGACGCGAACATATAGAAAGCGACAGGGGCGTCTGTGTCTGTATAGCCTGCCATTGAAACTCCGATAAAAGTAGGAGCCGCTATTGCAAACAGTGCAGCTACAAGGCCGCCTATGTTGTTTGAAAGCAACCTACCAAGTAAGAACGCAGGTATCGGGATTAAAGCAACCATTATTAACGGGGCTAGCTTCCCAGCCTGCATAAAGTCTATATTAATAAAATTTTTCAGCACTTCATAGAAAAATGCTATAGTAAATGGCCAGCCTTGAGATATTGCATAAGGTCTGCCTGGAGGGTAATAACTTAAAATGTCCCAGTCCGGTATACTAAAGCCATTGTCATAGATTTCTTTTGCATGTCTGTATTGCCACCAAGGGTCATAGTCTAAAACTGTTGGTGCTGATAATGTTCCTGATCGAATGAAAACAGCGAGATAAATGATGGCACCTAGAGAAAAAATAGTTAATAGCACTGGTATGAGTTTTGACGGGTTGGGCATTTACATCAATTATTTTTTCATTTATTTATGTTGTTTTTGTTCTATGAGATTATTATAAAGCTCCACGTGCTTATCAATTGATTTTTTCCATGTAAATTTCGTCATGAAATCTCTAGCATTTCTTCCATATTCTTCTCTTAAAGATTTATCGTTAAGAAGTTTGACTATATTTTCCGCAAAGTTTTTTGGTTCAGCTGAAGTTAAAATGCCTGTTTTATTGTGTGCTATTCTTTCAGTATGCGCACCCATATTTGTGGCTACTGTCGCAACGCCACTTGCTCCAGCTTCGCCTAGTAAAAAACAAAAGCCATCGCTTATAGCAGGACAGACTACCACGTCACATGCCTTTAGGAAGCTTGGCGTGTCTTCGGTGGGTAGTTTCCCTGCATAAACAACGTTTTTTTCCAACTCCATTTCTTTGACATAAGGTTCGAGCTCATTATATCCAATGCCGGCTAGCAGTAGCCTCGCATTAGGTATGGATTCTACAACCAGCTTGGCTGCTTTCAAAAGTGTAATTAAATTCTTAGAATGCGCTGCTGTTTTCACCATCAACCTTCCGAAGTAGCCAAATGTAGGAGCATCTTCCAAGCCGAATGATTTTAAGTTCCTGTTTGCTGTGTCGAAGAAGTCTGTATCTATTCCATGTGGTATCACAGTTACCTTATTTTCCGGAACGCCGTAGTTAGTAATGGTTTTTTTTGAATATTCAGAGGGGCATGCAAACCAGTCATAAGGTGCTTTGCATGTCAAGTTCTCTGTGATCGGGTACAAATATTTTTCGAAAAAATTTTGACCTATCTTATGCCACATTGTGTTGAAGAACTCGTGGCAAAAAAGCAAAGATGGTCTATTTGCATACTTTGCAATCATCCATCCCGACAAACCGGGGACTAGTGTATTGATTTGCACTACATCGCACTGTCTCGCTAATTTAATACCTTTTATCAATGACGTAAGACCAAAACTGTGTCTTCCTGGAAATAAATATTTCGACTGGAACAAGATAGGCGCTCTATGTATTATCACACCATCCAAAATTTCATCTGCTGACGTGTCTGGAATTCTAGATGTTAACCAGTGCACTTCATGGCCTTCATTAACCAATCCAGTGCTGAGTTTAGTCACGTATGTTTCCCCACCGCCTATGTACGGTGGCGCCAAATCCGACAAAATAAGTATTTTCATAGTTATCAAATACTCTGAAAGGATTAAAAGGTAAGATATTTAACCTTGTGTTGGAGTTAATTATAAGGCGGGAAAATTGTACTACAACATACATAATTTAATAGGTGTAGAATCGAACATTAGAATTCTGCCTGAATTCTTTGAAGGAAAGCCAAAAAAGATAGATTTGGTTATTAAGCAGGGTGATTTTTCTTTTGACAAGAGTGAATCAAATAAACTTGGACTGAAGTTCTCTGGCGGTAATGATACGCTTTATTTGGAATATCCTTTTTATGGTAAAAGTATACAAAAGTTGCTTCTCAAAAACATTAAAGGGGATAGAACTGAGTTTTACTTCACTAAATTCACGCATAGCATGTTCGGTGTTGCTGGATTAGTAACTTATTTACTACAGCTTAAACTGCTCCAAAAAGGATGCACATTTGTTCATGCGGGCGGTTTGACAAAGGAAGGCAAAGCTTTACTTATTACTGCTTGGTCTGAAATGGGCAAATCGTCTACTATTTTCGGTTTGGCTGGAAAGGATTTTGGGGTTTTAGGAGACGATGCTGTTATTGTAGGGAAAGATGGCAATGTCTATTCTTTTCCACATAAGGCGGGTATTTTCTTTCATTCTAAAAATATTGAGAATCTCAAATTGTCTATGATTGACAAGTCTAAGGTTTTTATGAAATATCTCATAGCCAAGTTGCCACCTTTACACTTGTATATAGATCCGAATCTTAGAATAGACCTGTCAAAACTGTTGCCGATAGAAAAGAGCGGGAAGCTTGGAGACATTTATTTCCTTGAATGGGGAAACGGTGTCGCAAAAGTGGATAAAAAAACAGCGATAAACAAAATGGTCTCAGCAACTTTACATTCTTTGCTTGGAGATCATTTTACCAAAGAAACCTTCTTTGCATATTCTTATTTGAATAATTTTGACCCGCAGTTTGTGGAAAGGGGCATGGTAGATGTGTTGAACAAAGTTGTTAAAAATTGTAAAATTATAAGAAGTACGAAAAAGGACTTCTATAAATATTTCTTGACAAAGTATGGTGGAGATGCAACTAAAAATGGGGTTCAATTATAACAGCACACTTCTGCTTGCCTTTTTGATTTTGCTGGGAGTTTTCTTTGTCCTTGAACTGAATACGTCTCTAAAGACTCAGATTACATTTGGTGATGAAGGCTTCCACGCAAGAATGGCGCAATGGATATCAGAGAATAAGGAATATCCAATTTGGACTCCATTTGAGTATACGCCGCTCTCAAAAAGTAGTTATGCGAGACCGCCACTGTTTAACATTTTAGAGGCTAGCTTTCTTTTTGTATTTGGAAACCATGAAATCATTCTTAAAGCATTCCCGCCATTACTAGCTCTGCTAGTTGGCATCTCTGTGTTTTTGCTGGCTAAAAGATTGTTCAACATAGAAATAGGTATTATATCGTCCCTCGTGTTGGTCACGCTGCCGTCATTTGTGACTTATTCTGTTTTGACGTTTGATGAAATGCTTCTTACTTTTTTCATGTCTTTGTTTGCCTTGACATTTGCCATCGGGGTGAAAGAAAAAAATAGGAGGTATTTGGTCCTGTCTGCTCTATTCGCGGGATTAACGTTTTTAACCAAACATGCAGGGATTATAATTCTTTTATTTGTACCTATTCTGTTTTTGTATAGTCTGCTATCCGAAAGAAAATTTCTTCCCAACTTCAAGAATTATCTGCTTTTTGGTGTGGTATTTTTGCTTGTTACGACCCCTTTTCTATTAAGAAATTTTTACTATTATGGAACACCTGAATGCCAACAACTCCCATTGTTTGATGAGGACGGTTGTGTGCTCAAGCAGTTTGAGGAAAACTACAAATTCGAAGTTAGGACCTTGGCTGGAGGATCAGAAAATGAGTTGCTAAGTTTCGGCCTCCAAAACTTTATAAATTTTGCATATGGTAACATATGGTTTATTTTAATAGGATTCTTTGGGGGGTTAATTGCATTAATAAAACACCATAGTGGTGAAACAAGAGCTGTTTTGTTGATAATGTTGTTTTTAGGACTAGTTGCACTTTATCAAACATCATCGAGGACAGAAGATACTGTAAGACAATTGCTTCCATGGACACCTTTCATAGCCATAGTAAGTGCCATATACTGGAACGAGATATATAAATTTTTGCGAAAATACCAGACATATCTGGGTTTAGCTGTCATAGGTCTAGTTCTATTCTTTGGTTATCAAAGCATCACTAGCAAATTGCAGTCGATGGAAAACGTTAAAACATTTTCACCACTATTTTTCGAGGCGTGCGACTGGGTAAAAGAAAATTTAGACGAAGACGTGAGGCTAATGACTTTCTGGGGGCATAGAGCTGCATATAGCTGCCAGAGAACTATAGCTGCTGGTTTTGCTGATATAAGATTGAACCCCAATCCGGAATCTATCCGAGATTTCTCAGAAATGCATGGTATAACGCATTTCTTCATCCAAAAATTCAGCTTAAGCCAACAACCGTCAAGAGAGAGCTATTCAGTAAGCTTTGTGCAACTTTTGGAAAATAATCCAGAAATATTCAAACCAGTTTATGAAAATGGGCCGCCACTAGACCAGTGCTTACAACAAGGTGGTTGTGATGGCAATATAATCTATGAAGTGATATATGATAATTAGTGATGGTCTAAATGGTATTTGTCATTCTGATTTCTCTAATTGTAGCATTTCTTGCTACTTTTTTTGCCACGCGATTTTTAATCAAATTTTTGCTTAATGCTGGTATAGTTGGTATCGACCAACATAAAAAGGATAAGCCGAAGTTGCCGTCTTCTGGAGGCATGTGCGTATCAATCGGTATCTTGGCTGGCCTTTTAACCTACATAGGACTAACAACTTTTCTATATGGAGTTTCGAATGAAGTGCTGTATCTTTTTGCTATCATATCATCTGTACTCATAGTGACCTTAGTTGGATTGTTTGATGATTTGAATGTACGTTCGAAAATGACAAAGAGTAAAAATGAAATGGATATTCGGGTTGGTCTTCCACAATGGCTTAAGCCGATTCTCACATTGCCAGGTGCTATTCCTTTGATGGTCGTAAGTGCTGGTGTTTCGACCATGTCTCTGCCTTTTATAGGAGCTGTAGACTTTGGCATCATATACCCATTGTTGCTAATCCCCATAGGAGTTGTTGGAGCAAGTAATGCAATTAATATGCTAGGTGGTTTCAATGGTTCAGAAACTGGAATGGGAATTGTGTATATGGCAGCTCTTGCTTTGTTTGCCTTGATGAGTCAAAATAGCATAGCTCCTTTGTTTCTAATTGTGACGGTCTCTCTGATTGCATTTGTTTTTTATAATTGGTTCCCTGCGAAAATTTTGCCCGGAGACTCTCTTACTTACCTTCTTGGCGCATTAGTTGTAAGTGGCATAATCGTTGGTAATATGGAAAAATTAGGTATTCTTCTTTTGCTTCCTTTTATTGTCGAGTTCTTCCTGAAATTACGGTCTGGATTTAAAGCCAGTTGCCTAGGCAAAATTAGAGCTGATGGAAAACTTAATCCCCCATATGGTAAGAAAATATATAGCTTAACACACTTCTTTATGATTTTGAAGCCGATGACAGAAAAACAAGTTGCGTTATCGTTAATTTTGCTACAAGTAGTTGTTTCTATAGTTGCACTCTTTCTAGTTTATTTCAGATACGTTTAGAACATGGTCAACCGTCGTTTATTAACTTATCGTTTATTTATTTAGTATGCTAGATTCGAAAATAATCGAACGGGTAGGTGAAGATTCGCAAAATTTTGAACAACATCTTAAAAGATATGTGTTTGCAAGCAAATTCGTTAAAAATAAGAGAGTTCTAGATGTGGCTTGCGGGACGGGATATGGTACTGAATATTTAGCAAAACACAAAGCAAAAGAGGTCATTGGCGTAGACAACTCGAAAGATGCGATTGCTTATTCGAAAGGCAAGTATTCAGGAAAGTTTCTTGTCATGGATGCTACTAAGATGCAATTTAAGGATAACTATTTTGATGTTGTGGTCTCGTTTGAAACAATTGAACATATTAAAGATTGGGGAAAGTTCATAGATGAAATAAAAAGAATAACCAAACAGAATGGAACTGTTGTTATGTCGACTCCAAACTACAAGTTTGAGATTGTAAAAAATAAATATCATGTAAGTAACTTCAAGAAAGGGATGTTCATTAGAATGTTTAACCAAAAATTTGGCGGTGTGCGCATTTTTGGGCAATCAAAATGGTTTCTGGCTTTTCCAGGTAGGGGCATATTCGAAAGATTAATTGGTTATAACAGAAATTCAGATATACATGAACTGCAGGTAAACAGTGATCCTCAGATTTTGATTGGTGTTGGCAAAGTTATCAAGCGATAGATCGCATCTCTTTTTTAATGGTTTTAACAAAAACTTCAACATCGAACATCTTAGATCTTTTTATACACTCATTTTTCATTTCATTCGCATTTTCTGGTGTGAGAATATTGACATATTTTCTTAGCTCATCTCTAGTGGGCTTGATTAAGAATCCTGTTCTCTTGTTAATTATTGCTTCTCTGCACCCTCCTTCATTTACTGCTATGCAAGGTTTACCTGAGGCCATAGACTCGACTGGAACTAACCCAAAGTCCTCGTTAAAAGGCATGTATATGGTTGCTGTACATCTAGAATACAGGTTGACCAAAGAATCAAAGCTGACTGTTCCTAAAAATTGAATATTACCGCTGCCAGATGCTCTCTTCATAAGTGTGCTTCTTTCTGGGCCATCGCCAACAATAACGAGATTTTTGTCTGGTAAATCCTTGAATGCATCGATAATTAGGTCAATCCTTTTTTCTCTCATTAACCTTCCAGGGGCAAGATAGAAGTCCTCATAAGACTTGAATTTGAATTTTTCAGTTTCAACTGGTGGATATATGACGTTTGGCTTTATTTTGTAATACTTGCTTATCCTTTTGGCGACATTCTGAGATATGGCAACCGTTTTATCTATGTCTCTTACCCATTTCTGATGAAACTGTTTATATATTCTGCACCAAAGATCAAAAATCGGCTTTTGAGCAAGGCTCAATCTCTTGTAAACAAGGTCGTGCAAATCGTACAAAATTCGAATTGGACTGTTGCATATCCAAATATTAGGATGACAGAATTTGGCGGCGGAAATGGCATGATAGTCTGTAAACAAGAACATGTCATAATTATCCGGTTTGAAATTTAGAAATTTTAGTGCGATTTCTGTAAAGGTCAGTAATTTGGCTCTCTTGAAACTAAGACCGAGCTCTGATATATTAATGCCATTCAAATTTATGTCGACATTTTTTCTATCTATGTAAGTCGTGTATACGTCGGCATTGAGGTGTTTTGCTGCCAACAAGGTTGATCTTTCCGACCCGCCCCTCTCGATAAAAGAATCGTGCAGTATTGCAATTTTCATAAATTATCAACAGCTATCAAACTAATAAACTTTTTAAAATTAATTCTCTGTTATAAAATGGTATATAAATCTGGATTAGCATATAATCGCAGACAGCATATTGATGGTTGATTGGATGAAATTATTAAACAACATCAGGAAATATAGGAATGCGATAGCTAAAAGAACAATTAGGAAAATCATAAAATTCAATCCTGAAAAATACTGGACGAAACGAGGGAAAGTATATTATAACTGGTATAACGGTTTGTCTGAAATGGAAAAACGGGGTTATCTAGCGAATGAAAAGCTCTTGTTGGGCGCCCTCAAAACATTAGAGTTCAAAAGCATCTTGGAAGTAGGATGCGGTTTTGGAAGAATACTCAAACTTGTAAACAATAATTTTGAACTGGAGAAGATAGTAGGAATCGACCTGAGCAACGATCAGATTGAGAATGCCAAAAATTACATAGGTGATAAAAAAGTGGAGCTACACCAAGGAAGCATTTACAAACTTGATTTCCCAGACAGATCGTTTGATTTGGTTTTTACATCAGAAGTACTCATGCATGTTCCTCCGGATAAAATCAGAGAAGCAATGAAAGAACTTCTTAGGGTTTCAAAAAGGCATGTTCTAAATATGGAGTTCTTTAAAAAGGATTTTAAGGGAAACCTTGCCGAACATAATTGGACACATGACTACCCTAGAATTTATAAAGAAATTGGCCACAATGTCAAAAAATCTGTGAAAATAGAGGACGACCAGACAATATTTCTTGTGGAAAAAAATTAAAGGTGAATCGATAAATAGGCTTATACTAAATTATCAAAGAATATGGAACGTGCTTACATTCTTCAAATATAGCTTTCGTCCTGACAAGTCTTTGTTTTCTTCCATATTATCATGTATATCCAAGGTCTCTTAGCCTTTTCATCACAGTTTCCCTAACAATTCCTCTTCCAGCTCTTTCATGCGCATTCGGATCCGTGTTTATTTCTGTGGATATGGTGTCCCCAAGGGATGTGTACCCTTTAGCATAGAGAGGATTGCATTCAAGGTTAAATTTTTTCACATAATCCAGAACATCACTTTTTTTCCAAAACAGCAATGGATGGATTCTGATATGTTCGGGGTTCTTCCTTGGCGAGAAGAATATTTCCTTTGCCCTCTCTTCATGCTCCACTCCCCTCAAGCCTACGAAAAAGGCGTCAAACCTCCTGTCTTCAATCGCCTTTACCATAGGTTCTATCTTATGATAGCCATCGTGGGCTACAATAAACTCTGGGGTTTTAAAGCCAAACTTTTGTTTAAACTCTTCTAGCCGATTCTTTTCTGCTCTGACTTTCTGATAGTCAGTTATATTCCACTCAAGAACTACTTTATTGACAAAGTCGTATGTTTCTGGAAACTCGAATTGTGTATCAACAAATATGCATGGTATATTAGGTTTGAACTGCCTTACCATATGGAGTAGCACTAAACTGTCTGTTCCTCCACTGAATCCAAGACCAACCCTGCCAAACTTTCCAAGTGCTTCGTTTATCACCTCATTAGATTTCTTTATTTTCTCGTCTAAAGGTAAATCTACAAGTGCCCTCACTTCAGGTCTCATTAACATTATACACCTGTCGGTTCTCTGTGAACTGAACTTGTCAGCCAAATCGTGTTTGTCTATAAACTCTTTATTTTCACTGTCCATCTAAATCAACCCCCTTGTTTTCCTTATCCATTCCATCAACTTCCAGCCAAGGAACTTCCCTTAGGACTTTTATCCTTACAGAAGGATGTTTGAATAAGAAATATTCACCATAGCATTCTCCATGGTCACCAATTATTACAGTTTTTCCTTTCAATATGGGCACCAAGTCTTTCACATACTTCAGCACAAATTCAAGATTTCTTTCATAAGCTTTTATTATTTCTTCCTTACTCATCTCAATTATTCCACCGTTTAAGAATGGTTGGTGTGGCTGAAGAAAATGTATCACCGTTCTATTGCCTTTGTAATATGATTTGACTGCATCCACCATAGTTTGTGGATGAACTACTTTGAGTGAATCATCCCATCCCCAGTTCCAGACATCTATTATATTGAAAGGGTTGTGTCCAATCTCCTTTGCCAGCACCTCCTCAGATATGTATGGACTTGCAGATATGTAATCAATATCAGTTTTCTTGAGCCCCCTGAAATTCCCTCTTATCCATTCCAAAGTATTCGAACCCCTGCTTATTTCTTTTGTGAGTTTTCCTTTAATGGTGTTCATTCTTTCAAAGATATCATACCTACACGAGTCAAGGATTATAAGGTTGTTCCACTCTCTCTCTAGAACTTTTATTCCGTTCCTGTATCTGAAAAATGTGAGATATTTCCACATCGTCTGGTATGCCAGTATCAATTTGTTTGCCATTTTCCATCTCTTTTAAATCGTTATCCATGAGATTATTCAGAGAGCACGCAAGACGTACATCACAAATTCAGAAACAGACCTAAATCCACCTAATTTCTTTATTTTTTTCTCAATTTTACCGAAAAGTGATGTGGGGATTGAAACCGTTGTGTAATCTTTTCCATTAGTCATAATTAGACCTAATTATAGGTAATTATATTTAAATACTTTTACTTTAGCTTGAATGAATTTTCTGTGAAGCACCTAAAAAATTCTATCACTTGGCGCTCTGCTTTATCCATAAATTTTAAAACCTTAATGATTCATTTGTTAATCTATGAAAAAGGTCTTAATCATTTCAAGGCAGTTCCTAGGTGGGGGTATAGGTTTATATACATATGAATGCTTTACGAAACTTAAGAAATGGCACGACACAAAAATCATTACCACTTATTATAGGAATAAAATAGAGGACACAAATAATGTAATAAGAGTGAAGGAGACCGGGAGTTTTCTCCCTGACGCAATACGATTCTTTTTACACTCTCTCTTCAACACTCTTAGATTGGACTATGATACGATATTCGGAACTACTTATTTTCACGGCTTTTTGGGCATATTCGCAAAGATTCTCAGAAGGAAAAAATTGGTAGTCACAATCCATGATCTAGGGCTTGCTGAGAAGTTTATTAGATCAAATTCAATAATCAATATCGGAAGATATTTTTTACATAAACTCGTGACGAAATATGCAGATTCTATAATAGTGACAAACAAAAAGATGATTAAGGACTTGAATACACATTTCGGAGTAAAGGAAAGTAAGATCGTATATTCGCCTCTTGGCATAGATACAGGCATATTTAACCCAGAAGTTGAAGCAGGCACAGTAAAAAGAAAATTTGGAATAAATGGGAATACGCCTATACTTTTTTCAGCTGGAATACGTCCAAAAAAAGGGTTGGAATATTTGGTTGAGGCCTGTAAAATCTTGAAGGGGAATGGAAGAGATTTTAAAGTAATAATCGCTGGCTCTGCGACCAGCATATTCAAACCGTACTTGGATAAATTAAACACAATGATTGACGAATTTCAATTGCGGGAGAACTTTATTTTTCCCGGCATAGTAGAACTAGAGGACATGCCTTATTACTACAAGGATTGTGACATTTATGTAGCACCTAGTTATTATGGGGAAGGTTGGGGAATGCCGTGTACCGAAGCTGCCGCGGTTGGGGTTCCGATTGTGGCCACGACTTTGTTTGAAGATACGGGTGTCGTTGTGAATAATGAAACCGGACTTGTTGTGAACCCCAAGGATAGCAAACAACTTGCGATTGCGATTGAAAAATTACTAACTGATAAAGAATTGGCGAATAAATTCAAGGAAAATGGGATTATGTACGTGAAACAGTTCACATGGGAATGGCATGTCGAAAAGATAGCGGGTGTTATATAGTATTATTAGACAGGCGTTGTTTCATGAAAACCAAACTGGCAAAAAATAAGATAAGTGACCAGATAGAATTTGAAAAGTTATCTCTGAAAAACATTGTTAAGATTAGCAAGTTTTATAATGGGGCCATATCAGATCCAAAATTTCATGAATTGTTTCACCAGAGATTTTTGGAATTCAAATGGAAAAACTGGAGATATTATAGGGGTCAAGTTGTTTTAGTCTTGTCGTCAATTCCATTTGTAAAGAAATTGCTTAAAAAAATTTCGTTTGCCACGCATTTCCTGTTTTCAGTTGCTCTTTCCAACAGTAAAGTTGTAGGAATATGTTTTTTGACGGTTAAAAATAATGAAGGTGCTTATGCGGTAGCAGTCCACCCAGAATATCAAGGCCTGGGCATAGGGACAAAACTGTCTTATGACATATTTGAACAGGCAAAAGAAGAAGGTGTAAGGAAAATAAGGTTGGGTGTGTATCAAAACAATCTAAAAGCAGTAAACTTGTATAAAAAAATCGGATTTAAAATAACCAAAAAACACGCAAAAGGTGATTTTTGGAATGGTAAGTATATTCCAATGTATTCAATGGAAAAAGTGATGTAACCTTTAGTGATTAACCTTATCCAAAAGTATATTGGTTATTTTTTCGCTAGCAGTGCCGTCACCGTATGGATTTTCTATTTTTTCTATCTTGGATTTCATATTTGTGTCGGAAATCATCTTTGCTTTATACTTTATTAGTGTGGGATCGATTCCCGTAAGGAAATTTGCCCCTAGAGAAACAGTCTCCCATCTTTCTGTTGTTTCCCTTAAAGTTATGCATGGCACTTTTAGTGTTATTGCTTCTTCTTGAATGCCTCCAGAGTCTGTCAAGACAAAAGCCGAATTTTTCATAAGTTTTAATGTGTCCAAATAACCCAATGGTTCTATTGATTTTATATTTGAAGGAACATTGAAACCGAATTCGCTCAGTCTCTTTTTATGCCTCGGATGTATTGGTATAACTACCTGCTTCTCTATCGAAGACAGAGCACGCAATATTTTAATCAGTCTCTGAGGAGAATCGACGTTTTCGGCCCTGTGTATTGTTGCCAGTGTATATTCATCTTTTTCTAAATCAAGTGTATCTAAAATTTTACTTTCTCTGTCGGCAATTTCTGAATATTTTAAACAGGCATCGACTACTGTATTGCCTACTACAAATTTGTTATTTTTAATTCCCTCCTTCTCTAAAAACATCGATGCCAATTCGCTAGGGGCGAATAAAAGATCGCTCATATGGTCAACCAATATTCTTACCATCTCTTCTGCCATTCTGTCATCATAGCTTCTCAACCCGGCCTCTATATGTATAACCTTTTTGCCGAATTTTTGAGCTATTAATGTGGATGCGAGAGTAGAATTTGTATCACCGTAAACTATAATGTAGTCTGACTTGTTTTCTTTTAGTTCATTTGTTATAGTCGGCAATAGATATGTGTAGTCAGAACTAGCCATTGGTTTGTGTTCAAGGTTTCCCGCACTTAGAACTACATCCGGTTGCCTGACTTTCAATTGCCCAAAGAAAATATCTACCATTTCTTTTGAGAAGTGTTGTCCAGAGAAAATGAATTTGTGCTCAAAATTCTTGTCTAACAATGGAATTAGATTAGACATTTTAATAATTTCTGGCCTTGTCCCGATTATAGTAGTGATCATATATTTGAAAATGGGACACATCTTTAAATACTTGACTTGAACCACACTTCTGTCATATATCTACAAATTGGATTTGTGCTCATATGACTAAGTTTAGACTTATTTGTTGTTTGCTTTTAAGGCTGTGGTAAAATGCCAGCGCCTGGATTGAGAACATTGTGCACCATGAATTGAGATGCTTTAGTCTGATACCATTTTGGTCAAATCCGTAGAAGAAACCGCCCCTTTGTTCATTGTTCATATTTTGAAGGGATAATAAACGATCTTTTGAAGCATCTAAATTTTTCATATATCCTGCATCCAAGTAGTTGTTCTGGATTAAAAACGAACCTAATCTTATAACTTGGGCTGTAATATCCGATCTTTCGTATTTTATAGAGCCTCTGTTTGAAAATAATTGGGGTATAGAGAAATCGTCTAGTTGGTTATTAAAAACCCATTCTACCGCTTTTGCCAATCTTTCAATAAGCTTCTCGTCGTTGAGTTTTACTCCCGCATACAATAAACCTTCAATAGAATAGCAATGTGGATGCAGATTTGTGCTTCCATCCTTTTCGTCTGTTATGAACCTGCCGTCATTCCTTTGAAACTTTAGAAGCGTGCCTTGAGATTTTTTAACTACTTCTATGTATCTCTCTTCTTTGGTAATTTCTGATAACTTTATCAATCCGATAAAAATCTTCGAATGAAAACTGCCGGATTGTGTCGACCATTTATCATAAGTGCTTTTTGTGGTCTGGGAAAGTTGATCGTATAAGGGATAGAAAACGCCCTTTTTTGTCATCATTTTATCAATTAAAAAGTCGGCTATTTTCTGTGCAGTTTTCAAATATACTGGATTTTTAATGGCGGCGTACAAATTTAACAAACCGTTCATAACAATTGCAGAGTCAAAAGAATAAAGAAATCCTCTTTCAAATGAATATTGTTCGTCTTCCTCAGATTTTTCGTAATAACATCGAGATTTTATCCCGCCACTGGGGTGAAATGCATTTGATATAACCCATTCGGCGGCTAGTTTCGCTCTTGAAAGAGAAATTTCATTTTTAAATATCGAGTTCAAAAAGAGAAGTGTTGTAAGCCCGTATCCAGTTATCTCAGAATAAATAAACGGGTAACGTTTCTTTTCCACATCGAACCATGAATTAAATCCGCCATTAAAAGCTCCATTCGAGTTCAAATTCTGTATACCAGAATTAAGTATCCACTCTTTTGCCAAGGAGATAGACTTTTGTTCGTTGTTCATTTTTATTTATCACCATTCTACAATATTAGAATATTTTAACATGCATTTCAGCTTTTTTCTGCATATTTTGAAATTATTTTTATCAGATTGTTCACTAAATTTTTACCAATAGGTATGTGATTAGATACGGCATTGATTAAGTTTATATCATCTATAGTATAAAACCGGAGAAAGAGTAGCAATACCAAATAGAACATTCCAACTAAGATTGTGTACAAAGTACCAATCAAAATATTGGGTGCGAAATTTGACAGAACGTACAAAATTCCCAATGAAACAATATTTGCTACTATGATTTTTCTTATACTTCTGAGGGGAATATCGAATTTTAAGATTTTTCTTAGATAAATGAAACTAGTTACAAATAAAACAAACGACGATATAGCATAAGCAATTGAGGCCCCTAATGCTGAAAACATATACGTTAATGTGAATGAAAGAACCACATAGATGACTGATGTCAATATGAATAACTTCCTTTGCACATTAGTTTTTCCAATGGCATAAAGGCTTCTCGTAAATATGATTGATATGCCGAGAAGTAAAGAGCCTATAGCCAATATGGGTATTAGAGGTTTTCCTGATAAATACGACTCCTGTGAAAGTAGTGTAATTAGTTTTCCTGAAAATAATGTTACAAAGATTATAATCGGCAAGGTAATTAAAAGCGTGTATCTGAATACAGAATTGATAAGATAGGACTGTCTTTTTTCCATCCTCTTACTGGATGAAAGTAGTGACGTTATTGGAAACAGTGCAAAAGAAAATATTGTCGGTACTAGACTGAGTTGACCTCCTATTAGCATGGATACGCCAAAAATACCGACAACTTCTGGTGTGTAGAAGAATGCTAGAATTAATGAGGCGCTGCTGGTGAGTAGAAGTAGGGACATTCTGTCCAAAAGTGCCGCTACCCCAAACTTTAGAACAATTTCTTTAATGTTGATTTTAACTGGGGGTTTATTGTAAAACAGATAACCTCCTCGTATTACGATGAGTATGAATGAAGATGCTATAAAACCTATTATTGGGCCGAAAAAGCTCATATTAGCATAAACTAGAACACCCGCTATGACAACTTTTAATATTTGTCCTATAGCTGAAGTTATAGCTAATTTCCTGATATGTTGAAACCCTTGCATGATGCTTGCTTGATGGCTGAAAACGGCGTAAGAAAACAAACTTACAGGCAGCAACCATACCAAGATTTTTGGTATCTTCAGAAGAGTAGATATCGTGTCAGAAAATATGAAAATAAATAATGACGTAATTAAAGTGGTGAATGTGAGCAATTTTAATGTAAATCTTATAGAAGAGGTTATCTTACCTAATTGATTGTTGTGTATGTACTCTGGTATAAGTTTGAAAAGAGAGATTGATGTGCCCAAAGGTAAAAGGCTTGAAACTATCACTGTAATGTTATGGAACACATATACTATACCGTATTCTTCTGGAAGCAGAGTTTTACCTATGATAAACCAGTAAAGGAATGAAAAGAAAGAAAGTGCAAACCAGTCAATGAAGATAAAGAACGCATTGGATATTAGTTTCGTTCTTATAGGATGCTTAGCATCAGACGGATTCTTCATCATAATAACTTATCCTGATTTATCAAAACGGGATTAAATCAATTCTACTTTTTTTCAATGGTTGCTTTAAGTACCGTAATCTCGTGCCAAGATTGTGGGGTCAACTTCTCTACTATGAATCGTAATTTTCTGAAAGAAGTATCTTTATCTGTTTTATTTATACCCATAATTCTTTTCAATTTGAATCCATTTGAATTGAAGATTTCCTTTAATGACCTGTAAGGAAATACTCTTGGATGATCCCATACAGGGGATGTCCCGAATATTTTAGGAACACCTGGAGTTTTTCCCGGATAGGGTGTATAATTCGTAGGTGGAAATCCCAACATCATTAAGATTCTATTGGACCATGAATTCAAATTCGGTGTATCCAAGATTATATCTCCGCCTGGTTTGAGAACTCTTTTAACTTCTTCGATAAATTTATTTGGATAAATAACGTGCTCTAGAGTTTCTACACTAAAGATTAGGTCGAAAGAATTGTCTTTGAACGCCAAGCTTTCGGCATTTCCCAGAGTTATTTCTGGTATTTTGTCTCTAGGAATTATTTCTATATTAATGCCTTGAATAGATGCATCGGGAAAATATTTTTTCAAAAGATTTATGGTAAAAACTGACGCACCGACATCCAGTATATTTTTGTATTTTTCTCTGTCAAAGAGATTCTTGAACATTTTTTCTTTGTTTGGCTCTGGGTATTGAAACATAATCTTAACCTGATGTTAACGTATTTAAAAATTATTCTCCCTTGTCTAAAGACTTTTGTTTATAACTGTCAACTATCCTTTCCATCTCATTTTCTATTTTTTCCATGTTTTTAGAGAAGTTAAATCTTTTTTCGACAATTTCTCTGTTTTTTCTGCTGATTTTCTTTTTTTCGCCATCGTTTTCTAACAAGGATATTATCTTATTTGCTAAATCTTCGTGCCTGTTCCCATCGAAAGTCCAGCCAAAATACCATTTGTTTTTTCCTTTCAATTTATAGATTTCCTGCCTGTTGGCTACGATTGTTGGTATGCCGCAAGCCATAGCCTCGTGAAGCGCAACACCATAGCTGTGACCTCCTTTATCATGTCCGGGGTAAAAACCGTCCACAAAAATTCTAGCTTTCGATAAATACTTGGGGATATCTTGGTTGTTGACAAAACTTTCTAACTTTACATTTTTCAAGACATCGAATTTTTTCAACAAGTCGATTAAATGATGTTCTCCCTTTACTCCTAACCAAAGGACTTTGATATTGGGTATGTCATTTTTCACGATGGATATAGCTTTTATGAAGGTGTCTGCATTGTAGCGGTTGACATTTATGACATCGTATTCCTTTTCGACTTTTCTAGTTTTGAATTTTTCTAAATTCACGCCCCAAGGTATTACCGAAATCTTTCTTTCATCGGCGCCAAGCTCCATCACTCTTTCAGCACTCAATAAGTCTTGGACTTGTATCAGGTCGGCCTTTTTCAAGGCAAAAGTGGTTGCATATCTAAATATTTGCGCTCTGTCTGGAACAGTTGCTATATCGCTTCCTAAAGGGCTCAATCCGAAAGGATGAAATCCGCTTAGTGCTCCAGCTAAGCCGTAATGCAACACATAATGAGCATACAATATATCCGGATTTATTTTTTTTATCAGCCCCCTGAACTTCAATATAAAGTTCGGCAAACTAAGTGTTTTCATCAATTTTCCTGTTTCAATTCTAGGTATGTAATGCGTATCAACGCGTTCATCTATGCCACTTGGCTTATTGAACGTTACCAAAGATAATTCATGATTCTTGACAAAATAGTTTATCCATTCTCGAATAAAGACTCCGCCTTTTCTGCTCCCGTCAGCTAAAAAACAAATTTTCATCTATATGACCTATGTTTCTAAGACTTCCTTCAGCTCTTCTTTGGTTGGGAAATTAATTAACACGGACCTGTTTTTTCCCTGATAGATAAATATGCTACCTGCTGCGACAGCCGACGCTCCAGCTTTAATCGCGGCACCAATATCTTTTATATTGCCGGCTCCTCCGCACGCAACGATTGGTATGTTCAATGGTTCAGAAACTTTTTTTATCAGTTCCAAATCATAACCTTCCATGGTCCCATCTCTGTCAACGGAATTCAAAAAAATCTCGCCTGCCCCAAGATTCTCCATCTGAACAGCGAATTCAACAGGATCAAGTCCAGTAAGTTTCTTTTCGCTGTGAGAATATACCCTATATTCTCCGAGATGGTTTTTCTTAATGTCGATTGCTACAATAACGCTTTGGCTTCCAAAAAAGCTCGCGGCGTCTTTTATGAATTGTGGGCGTTTAATCGCTTGTGTATTAATAACAGCTTTCTCAGCACCCAAATTTATAGTCTGCTTTATATCGTCTAAAGTTTTGATTCCTCCTCCGTAAGCGAAAGGCATGAAACATTCGCTGGCTATTTCAGAGATGGTTTGGAAGTTTGGTTTTCTATTTTCTGTTGTGGCTGTTATGTCAAGGAAAACCAATTCATCCACTTCCTTCTCATTATAAATGATGACAGTATTTATCGGGTCGCCAATATATCGAGGATTTTCAAATTTTATTGTTTTGACTAGCGAAGAATTTCTGAGCAGCAAACAAGGAAACACTCTTGTGCCTAACATATGTCTATACAACCTCCACGAAATTTTTCAAAAGTCTCATTCCGTATTTATGGCTCTTTTCGGGATGAAATTGTACGCCAAAAATATTTTCCTTGCAGAGAGAGGAGACAAAATCAGATCCGTAGTTAGTTGTTGCTATAACATCTTCTTTTTTGTTACAAACTACATGATACGAATGCACAAAATAAAATCTAGCATCATCTTCCAAATCAAGAAATAACGGGTTCTTTTTAACAGCCTTAGTGGTATTCCACCCCATGTGAGGAATTTTTAACTTTGTTTGTGTGTCATCAAACCTGAACCTTATGGTATTTGCGTCTACCAATCCCAAGCCAGATTTTTTTCCCTCTTCGCTACTCTTGCCGAATAACTGCATTCCCAAGCATATTCCCAAGATGGGGGTTTTATTTTCAATCACTTTTTTTTCAAGAACAGGCAATATACCAAGTTGTTCAATCCTTTCCATCCCGCTATCAAAAGCGCCTATTCCTGGAAAAATTAATTTATCTGCTTTTTCTATATCTGAAATCTCTGCGGAAATTACAGATTCGTGCCCTATTTTCTTAAGCATGTTCTTCACTGACCCTACATTTCCCACACCGCAATTAATGATAACGATTTTCATAACATCACTGTTTATTTTGTATATTTAATGTAGAATGTTTTTGGCACCAAATTTGCCTTGTATAAGAGCCAAAAGAAAGGCCTCAGTCGCTTGAATGTTGGATGGTAAGTGCCATAATCTTTTGGGTATTTATTGTGCCTTTTTAATATCTCTTCGAACTTTTCGTCCGTAAATTTAAGACGCTTCTTAACCTCGCTAATAAGATCATCGCTTATTGGTGGTGGAGTTTGTAGTTTCTCAAGGGCGTCCTCGCGGGTAATTTGTCCGGCTCTTATAAAGGCGGAAAGTTCCACATAACGTAAATCTATGTTGAATTTTTTCGGCAACCAGAAATTATGGCAGAAATAAGTGAACTTGTTTTCCATATGGTGTCCGCCGTACCACTTCCAGCCAAACTCGTTTTTAAGGAATTCCTTAGTTTCTTCTTTATTATGGTCTATGTACCACAGGGGACGTATTGTTTTTATTTGTTTGATTGTGATCCACTTGAGCCATTTTGATAACCATAGATTGGGATACGTCTTCATTGGACGTTCGCCAAACTTTTTATGAACATTGTCCACATATTTACCGTCAAAATAAAACCACCCCGGCGGACCCATGCCTTCTGTCCTAAACGAATGCCCATTCAATATATATTTTATACCGTGCTCCTCGGCAGCCATATACAGAACTGTCGCAAGCGCTACATCTGTAGGGGCGTCGATTTCTGGCACAGCCGCATTTATAAATGCTCTGGAAATATCGTTGAACTCTTCGTTATCAATCACGTAGGTGTATAAATCCACATCCATTTTTTTTAATAGATTATGGATGTTTTCCACTGCAAAAGTCGAATTCCATGTATTATCGAAATGCACAGCTAACGGACGTAACCCAAGTTTCTTGGCAATATACACAGTATACGACGAATCGCAACCGCCACTAACACCGACGACACAGTCATATTTTTTGTTTTTACCATTTTCTTTTATTTTTTGGGCGATTTGTTCAAGTTTTTTCCAACCTTCTTCGCCAGCAGGGTATTCGACCACAAGCTGATCATGTATTTTACAATAAGTGCATATCCCCTCTGAATCAAAGGATATTCCTGGCACATTCGAATTAAAAACGCATCGTGAGCATGTCTGTATCATTACGAAAACCCTCTTACATTATCTAAAGTGATAAATTTAAAAAGGATCCAGAGGTAATTTGTTCGCCGTTCGAAGAGGAACCACATTTCTTTAAATGCTTTTACATTTCAAATCATGTTAGAAAGACTAGATGCATGGGTATAGGCAGTTGAATATGATGGAAAAAATAAAGGTTGGAGTAATAGGTGTGGGGAGCATGGGCCAGCACCATGTCAGACATTTTGCAGCCTTTCCGGACGCTGAACTTGTGGCAATTTCTGATGTTGATGAAAGTAAGCGAAAATTTGCAGACAAATACAATTGCAAATTTTACGCCGACTATAATGACATGCTAGAAAACGAAGAACTTGATTGTGTTTCTATTGCTGTACCGACTATGCAACACAAACAAGTAATAATGGGTGCCATTGCTAAAGGAGTGCATATTTTCGTTGAGAAACCTATAACAGATGGTATCACAGACGCGGAAGAAATTATAAAGGGCGTAAGAGCTAAAAACCTAAAGCTGATGGTCGGGCACATAGAAAGATTTAATCCTGTGATAAAGCACTTGAAGAGCATGCTAGAAAACGGTGAGTTCGGTGAAGTGATTTCTATCGAAACTAATCGCCTCTCTTTTTACCAACCGAGAATAAGGGACAGTGGAATAATCGTAGATTTGGCCATACATGACATTGACTTGTTGAATCACCTAATTGGATCCAAAATTGACACAATGTATGCTGTAGCTACTAATAAAATTGTACCTCGGCAAGAACTAGAAGACAATGCTACGATTGTAATCAAGTTTAAGAATGGTGTCATAGGAAAAATTAATGTAAGCTGGACTTCGCCAATTAAAATTAGGGAGATGAATATTGTGGGAACCAAGAATGTCTGCAAGGTGGACACAATATCTCAAAAAATCGAGATTATTGAAAACTTTCTTGACACAAGAAATATGGTATGGGAAAGTTTCGAGGAGTTTCTAAATAAGTTCGAACCGAAAACACGCGTTGTTCAAGAAGATATTAAATTAGAGCCGTTAGGAATTGAACTGAGATCTTTTTTAGATGCCGTAAAAACGAATTCTGAGATGCCAGTTACTGTAGAAGATGGTGTGAGCGCATTGCACATAGCTTTAAAGGCAATAGAATCTTACAAGACGGGAAATGTAATAAGATTTAATTAAATAATGACTTAGGTTCCCCTCTCAACTTCCTTAACCTTCTCGCCTTTTTCGTTTGCATATCCTATCAAGTGTGCTGGATTGCCGACAACAATGCCATAGTCTGGCACGTTTTTGGTGACAACCGCGCCAGCACCAACCATTGCCCATTTTCCAATCGTTATGTTAGACAGTATCGTAGAGTTTGCTCCAATTGAAGCTCCGTATTTTACCAGTGTTTTCGAAATTTTCCAATCACCAGATTTTTTCAATGACCCATCAGGAGTTATAGACCTAGGTAATTTATCATTGGTAAAGCAGACATGGGGACCAACAAAAACACCGTCTTCTATTTCAACGCCGTAAAAAATAGAAACATTGTTCTGTATCTTAACATTATTTCCTACTCTTACTCCTCGGTCTATGTAAACATTTTTGCCTATTACACAGCTATTGCCAATTTTTGCGTTCTCCCTAATCTGCGCATTATTCCAGATTTTGGTATCATCTCCTATTTCGGCATTTTCCGAGACTTGTGCAGAAGAGTGTATTTCAATATTTTTCATTTAAATCATCCTTATTTCACGCATTCTAATTTCAAGCTCCCGTACTTCATTCTATACAATGGTGGGATTGTGGAAAGGGCTGCCCATGCAATCAATTTAGCTAATTTCCTGATATTTTGAAAACGTAAATTGCTCCTCACGTAAGATCCTTCGGGGCTTTCTTTAACATACCCGACTTTAATATTCTTAAACCCTACTTTTTTTGCGAGATTCCACAAATGATGTGTTGTAAAAAGTGCGTAGTGCTTGTCGCCGCCGCTGCTTCTAAAATAATCCCTGTCTTCATACCCTCCTAAATGACTCTTGCTTATTGCATAACCCCAGTAATTCGCATTATCTGTCTGTAGAATTAGTTTGCCTCCTTTTTTCATAACCCTGTGCAATTCCTTTAATGCAAACCCCATGTTTGTTAAATGCTCTAGGACATTAATACCGACGACCTCGTCAAAGAAATTGTCCTTAAAAGGCAATTTTTCACAATCTAGATCGCATTTCTTTATTTCTGGCCTCAGCGGGTATTTGTCAACAAAATGTGTTCCGTATGTGTTTTCTCCGCAGCCGGCATTAAGTATTTTTTTCATTTAAGACACCTTTGTTTAATACAGTTTTATATAATTTTTCAGTTGTTGAAAGCATTATGTCTTTTGTAAAGAACTTTAAGAACCTTTTCTTGGAATTTCTGCCCATTCTTTCCCTAAGTTCATCATTTGTCAACAATCTGGTTATTGCGAGTGCTAGTTGGTTTGAGTCAGCTGGCTCTACTACCAGGCCTGTGGTCGGATGTTTATTTATAAAATTCACTCCACTGCCTTTTATTCTAGTCGTTATCAGAGGTTTGCCGAAGCTCATTGCCTCCAATAAAGATATGCCAAATGCCTCGCCACGATTGATGCTGGGTAAAACGAATACGTCACAGATCTTATAAAATGTGTTTCTCGTTTTGTTATCGACTTTGCCTGTAAAGATAACCTTGTCGTCTATTTTCAGATTCTCAGCCAGCTTTTTCAACTCTGCTTCCTTTTCTCCACCCCCGACTATAGCAAACCTTACATCTGGGTAATGCTTGATTATCATGGGGATCGCAGAAATCAGATATTCTATACCTTTATAGGGGAATAACCGCCCTACAAAAAGAACAATTTTTTCATTTTTAATTTTATACTGTTTTTTTAATTTATTTACCGAGAATGTCTTAAGATCCGTATCGACTCCAATTGGTATAACTTTAAGTCTTTCATTGAATTTTTCTAGAATTTTAGATTCAGAAATGTAGTCATCACTGGTAACAATTACGGCATCAAAAAATTTCATGAGAAAATGCATATAGAATTGTCTTAAAAAGATGATGGCCTTGTGTAAAGGCGTGTAATCAGGTATGTCTGCATGATAAGTCGCGATAACTTTTTGATTTTTTTTAAACATGAGGTAAAATAAGAGATACAATTCGCTTAAAGGGTTTGGTATATGAAAATGTATTATTTCTGGGTTTATTTGATTGATTTTATTAAAAAATGGCAGATTAATGGGAGCGTGTAAGAAATCAAAAATCTTTTTAACTCGAGTCACTTTTATTCCGTCGATTTCATTCGATGATGAAAGTTTTGAGTGGGTGGTTAAAACGTGGACATCATATTTGTTTTTGAAGGCATTGGCTAATTCGTAAGTGTAACTTTCTATTCCTCCCATATCAGGCGGGAATCCCTTTGCTATATGCATGATTTTAATTTTTCCCATAGTTTAACATTGACAGTAAATTTTAAAGCTTTGACTATAGCCTAAATTTTGACAACGGAATGTTCTCCGACAACAAGCTGGGAGGCACCTCTCGGTAAGTTTTCAGATGCTTCTGATATGGTTACATTACGCCCTATCAAACTGTCTATAATCCGCTGTTTACAGCTAATTTTTGAATCGCCTATAATTACGCTAGACTCGATTTCAGCATTTTCTATTACTGTATTGTTTCCTATTGACGTATGCGGCCCGATATATGCATTTTTGCCTATTACGCAATTCTTACCGATTAGCGCAGGTCCTTTAACCGAACTTCCGCTTTTTATAATTGTTCCCTCATCAATGCCGACTTTACCTATTATGACGGCACCCTCCTCTACGGTACCCTTATTGAAGGGGATAATATCATCAAGCAAAAGACTGTTGGCCTCCAATATGCCTTCGGTGTCGCCAGGATCTTTCCACCATTCGACATCAATTATATGATGAACAACCTTCTTTCCACTGTCTATCAGTCCCTGTATAGCGTCGGTTATTTCCAATTCATTTCTCCATGAAGGTTTCAGATTTTCTATAGGATCAAAAATCGAGTCGTTAAACATGTATATCCCGACCAAAGCAAAGTTATTTGGTGCCACTGTTGGTTTTTCCACAAGTCTGACAATTTTCCCGTCTTTTATTTCAGCTACTCCGAATCTTGAAGGATTGGGAACGTCTTTTAGTAGAATTATGGAATCCATATCGCCGTTTTCAAAACTTTCAACATATTTCTTAATGCCGCCTTTGACAATGTTATCGCCCAAGTGCAAAATAAATTTCTTGTCTGGGTTGTCTGTCATTAAAAACTCTTTAGCAACCTTTACAGCGTGCGCCAGTCCTCCTGGGACATCCTGCTCTATATAAGTCACCTTCACCCCGAATTGGGAACCGTCTCCTATAGCATTTTTAATCTCCTTTATCTTCTCTTCAGTATGGCCGACTATGATTCCTATATCAGTTATGCCAGCGTTTCTCAAAGTCTCTATAGGATAGTGTATCATGGGCTTGTTTGCCAATGGTATCAAGTGTTTATTGATCGTGTGCGTTATCGGTCTGAGTCTAGTGCCTTTACCGCCTGATAAAACGAGTCCTTTCATATTAACCGCCTGTTCAACAAAACATATTAAGCGTTAAATTATTAAAGCTGACGAATATTTCTCTTCTATTCCCTGACACCATGTTTTTTGGACATATGCTCGTTAATTTCGTGGACAGCTTTCAGAACTTTAGTGTCTATATTGTGTTCCTCGATGAAATTGAGGAAAGCGGCGAGGTCCTTTGGAAGGCAGGTTCCTCCAAAAGCTTTCCCATGGACTGTGCCGTATTTCCCAATCCTTGTGTCTGTACTGACTATTTCAGCGACTTTCTTAGAATCTATTCCAAATTCATTACAAATTAGAAATATTTCATTCCAATATGATATCCTATTGGCCAAGTTGAGATTATGCGCATATTTTATCAGTTCGGCAGTCTTCAAATCTGTTCTGAAAATCATGATGTCTAATTGCTTGAATATCTCTTCTAAAATATCGCCGGATTTTTTATCATATTCGCCTATAACAGCCTTTTCTTCGAAGGTTTTTATTGCCCCTGGATTAGCGTCGTACCATGCTTTCAGTTCCGGGTCTTCCGTAGTTTTGTTTACTTGCGTCAGAAATTCTGGGTTGACGCATAGTCCAAAATCCTGCCCGCATATTTTTCCAGAAGTTTTCTCAAGAATCGATTTTATGAATTTTTCAGTGGTTGTTGGTACGACTGTGCTCTTTACGACGACAAGATGATACGTTGTTTTGTTTCCAAGTTCTTTGCCTATGGATTCTGTAGCCGATTGGATATAGCTGAGGTCAATTTTACCGTTTTTAGTTGGTGTCGGCACACACAAGAATGATATGTCGGTTTCTTTAATTGCTTTTCCAATATCCAAAGTGGCGTTATGTCCTTCGTCGACTATCCTTTTAATGGTGTCTTTATTTATGTCGTGAAAAATGACATTATTTCCTGCTTTTTGAAGACCTTTGCCTAACGAAGAACCTACATAACCAGAACCTATTATACTTATCGAAAACAAAATACCACTAATTATTGATACCCTCTAGATTTAAAAAGCAGATATACAAAACGATTATGACGAGAAAAATGATTTTATTTTTTCGACTACAAACCTAATTTGTTCTTCTGTCAACTCTGGGTACATCGGCAAACTCAGAACCTCTTTAGAGAGTTTTTCCGTAACAGGAAAATCTCCTTCCTTATATCCAAGCTGTCTATATGCTTTCTGGAGATGCAGTGGTATCGGGTAGTATATTTGGGTTGTTATTCCATTTTGCCCAAGAAACAAAGCTAATTTATCCCTATCGTTTGCTTTTATTGTATAAACATAATAAACGTGTTTCGAGTAATCAGCTTCAAACGGCAAATTAATTTTGCCTTTTAATTCGCTTAATAAATCATTGTAGAGTTTTGCGTTTTTTCTTCGTTTTGTGTTGAATTCCTGAAGATATTTTAATTTTACATTAAGAATAGCGGCCTGTATGTTGTCCATTCTGTAATTAAATCCAACTAGGTCATGTTCGTACTTTTTACCTCTGACCCTTCCAGCATCTAGAAGCATCGATGCCATAGAGGCTTTCATTTCATCGTCAGTTACCACACATCCTGCATCACCGAAGGCACCCAAATTTTTGGATGGGTAAAAACTGAAACATCCTATATTACTCACCGGTATTCTCTTACCCTCATACTCTGCACCATGAGCCTGTGCGCAGTCTTCTATGACAGTGAGGTTGTGTTTTTCGGCGATTTCCATTATTGGAGCCATATCAGAAGGTTGTCCGTAAAGATGAACAGGCACAATCGCTTTAGTTTTCTGGGAGATGTTTTTCTCGATATCACCGATGCTCATATTGAAAGTATCTTCATCGACATCTATGAATTTTGGCGATGCGCCGACATTAACAATGGTCGATGCTGTCGCAGTAAACGTATTTGCTACAGTGATTATCTCGTCACCGGGGCTTATCCCGGAAACACGAAACGCCAATTCTAGCGCTGTTGTACCAGAACTGCATCCAATGGCAAATTTCTTGCCGCAAAATTTTGCGAATTCTTCTTCGAATTCTTTCAAGTCGTTTCCTTTTATGAACTCTGTATTATCGATAACTCTTTGTATGGCACCGTCTATTTCGTCTTTTAATAAGGAATATTGCACTTTCAAATCAACTAATGGTACTTTCATTTCAATCTCCGGGGACATTATATACTGCTTTTCCATCCTGAGATTTTATTTCGCGTATATCCTTAATAACTCTCGCCGGCCTGCCGATAACTACTTTGAATGGTGGAACATCTTTAGTGACCAAAGATCCGGCACCGACCAATGAATAATTTCCAACGGTAACACCGGGCATTATAATCGATCTTGCCGCTATTATCGCGCCTTTTTTGATCGTGGACCCTTTCAACCTTCCTTTTTCACCGGGTGAATAGGGGTATTTTGAGTTTAAGAAATATACTCCGGGGTTTATTCTACAGTCATCTTCGATAATTGTATTTTCAAATACGTGCACACTTGAATGTATCTTAACATTATTCCCTATTTTAACATTGAAGGCAATCTCGCTGTTTATCCCTACGCTAACGTCATTCCCTATTTCGTTGTTTTCTCGTATGACTACTTTATGACCGGTTTTGAATCGTGCACCAATTTTATTTCCAGCATAAATCACGCTAAACGAACGTATTATGGAATCGTCCCCTATCGTAGTTTCGAGCTCGCCGTCTTTCTTATCTATCGGCGGTTTCCCGATTATTGTGAAATCTTCAATACTCACATTCTTCCCGAGTTTGACATTATCGTATATTATCGAATTCATATTTCCAGCTCCCTCCCTAAGTTTGCGGATTCTAAAGCACGCTGACATATACGTGTTGTATAGATTTCTTCTTCACCAAGTTTCCGAATTTCCTCGTTTTCAGTTGAAGTTAGAAAATTTATAATTTCCTCTTTTAGAGGCTCTTTCTTATCTAGTTTTACTGTTTCAGCTGACCATTCGTCTTCAAGGTTATCGGGCTTTTTGTATTTTATTAGAGTCTGCTCTTTAAAGTCTGCGTAAACTGCCCCATTTGTGCCCAGAATAAACATGTCCCTTTTTTTCTCAGGATGTAAACAGCTTAATTCTAATGTAGCATGAAAATTGCCGTATCCAAGTGTAATAGTTGCTGCATCTTCTAAGCTAGTGCTGAACACATTTGTTTTTTTACATAAAACCGTAGAAGGTTTCTTTGGTAAAATGAAATTTAAAATGTCTATTAGATGCACGGATAAATTCAATACAACACCAGAGTCATGGCGTGGTTGGTTTGGCTGAATATACCTGCCGCTTATTGCCCTCAATTCTCCCAATTCGGGCAGGATTTTTTTGAGTTCTATTGTAACCGGATTGAACCTGAACAGATATCCGACATAGAGAACCAAATTCTTGTCTTTAGCTAATTGAATTAGCTCTTCTGCTTCCCTAGGATCTGAAACGAAAGGTTTTTCCACTAAAACATTGGTACCATCCAATAAACAGTCTTTGACAACCTTGTAATGCATGTCTGTCGGGACCACTATACTCACAAAATCTACATTTTTTGTTAATTCTTTATAATCATTGAAAAATTTGACATTGTGCTGGTCTGCTATATTTTTTTTCCCGCTATCTACATCAGAAATTCCGACTAATTCTGCATGTTCTGGATATAATTCTTTATAAGTTCTTACGTGATTAATTCCCCACCTGCCGACTCCAATCACTCCAACTTTTTTCATGCTATTCGTATTAAAGCTTACTTAATAACTTATTTAAACTTTAAATCGAGTAAGTTATCAGTTGCTGTAAAGAACGCATATGATGAATATGAAAATCCTAATGCCGACTACACCTGGTGGTCATTTAAAGCAGGTTTTATTGCTTGCTGAAAATTTGAAGGGGAACTTTGATATTACGTTTGTAACCTACAATTCGCCTTCAATTGGAAACATTTTAAAAGACTATAAAGTCAAACTTGTCATCGACCCGTTTAGGAGATTTAAGGGACTGTTCAAATATCCTCTTTTGCTAGTTTTACTGTTCCAAGCATTAATAATATTATTGAAAGAGAACCCCGATGCTATTGTCAGCGCTGGTGCAAACGTACCTATACCATTCTGCTATTTAGGCAAACTCTTTGGTAAGAAAATTATCTTTCTGGAAAGCTGGTCGAGAGTTAAAGTTCCTTCACTTTCCGGTAAGCTGGCGTATAAAGTTTCTGATTTGTTTTTCGTGCAATGGAAATCCCTAAAGAAATTTTATCCGAAAGCCGTATATGCAGGTAGATTGATGTGATATTTGTAACTGCTGGATCACCAGCCTTTGAAGATTTAATAAAAGAAATGGATAGAATAGCACCGGGACTAAAAGAGCCTGTTATAGCTCAGATAGGAAACGGTAATTACTTGCCTAAAAACTGCAAGTGGTTTAGATTTCATACGCCACTTTTTTCCTATTATAAAGGGGCCGATATTGTTATATCCCATTACGGAGCGGGCACTATATTCGAAGTATTGAAACACCATAAAAAACTAATCTGTTTAGAAAACATGGAAAATATACATAATCCCGACCTTGTGAATGAACTAAGTAAGGGGGGATTTCTTCTCAACTGTAGGAAAGTTGTAGACTTGGAGAAATATATCAAAAAAGCCAAGGTATACAAATTTAAAAGATACGATTCTCCTGAATGCAGTATATCTGATCGCATTGTAAAGTTTCTCGATGAAAAACAATGATTGAAATATGATGTCACACGGGCGACTCGACGTGTCTTGATTTTTGGTTACTAGAAACGAAAACTATTTCGCCACTACAGTCAAAACATTTGCCTATCAATGGGATTCTCCTATACGATTTATCGCATTTTACGCATGCGAAGCCATCAAAGTTGTCTAGTGATGCCTCAAGTGAGTTGCCATTGCTAGAAACTCTGCTATTTCCGAAGATTTCCTTCAGCAAGGTTTGCCTACCTATACCAAGAAGTTCTATCTTGCTTATACCTATAACCTCGAATACCCTCTCCAACGGAGGTAGTATTTGGTTTTCTACGTAATATTTGGAATCGATGGGTATTTTGTTGTTTTTTACGTAATCAGGGTCTTCTGCTCTTTCGGAAAGAAGTTGCATGCCTTTAACTATCACGAAGCTCACTCTATCACCAACTCCTGGCGCACTACCGTTTCTTTTTCTCATTTTTTTCACCAATTCGACATGCGGTTGTATTCCCTTATAAGCCGCAATGGATTTGGAAATACTTTTCGTGATAACCAGATCTTCAATTGGAATTTCATTTCGCTCTAATTTTTGGAGAAAATCTTTTATGTAATTGAGAGCCCTTTTAGGATTCTGCTCCTTAAGAAGGATATTTAGCACTTCAAATAGTGTTTTGGTCGCCGCATCACACCAATCCCTCCTAACAGTTTCAATCCCTTTCATTACCATTTCCTCTTTCCAATCCCCGTTGAATTTCTCATAAGCTAGACCTACGTACCTCTTTTTGGAAAGAATCAAAAGCGATTTGAAAATCTTTTCAATCTTCATTTGCACTATGCCTTCAAGTTCTTTGTTAATCACATTCTCAAGTTTTTTTCCCGTATTATAAGCATCTTCAATGGCACTGTCACTTGTTTTAACCATTATAGAATCCGTATCGCCGTAAACCACATCCTGACCAAGCTTGTCTTCTATGATTTCCTTGGTTTTGTTTATGAGATATCTCCCGCAACCAGTGATGGTATTGGCAATTTCAAGAACGTATAGCCGAGCTCTTACATATCCTGTATATCCGTAAAACGCGTTTGTCATGATTTTAAGCGCCACTTGTTTGGCTCCTAAAAGGCGTCGGACGTTCCTATCTGATGCCGCTCTTTCTTCGGCCCGCACTTTATCACGCTCGTCTATTAAGCGTTTTAATATTTGCGGCATTATGCCCTCTCTGACATTTTTTGCGACGAATCTTGTTTTATATGGTGTTGTAATTGTTTCGACATTGTACTGTTTACCGGTAAGCGTAGTCGTTGGGCAAATGTTATATGCAATGAAAATAGACGGGTACATAGATTTGAAATCGAGGTAAACTATATTGCCCGTGTGCAATCCAGTTTTTGGCTCAAGAACCAAAGCACCTTTCAGATCCTGTACTTCCGTGGAAGAAGTTTCGGCTGGTTTACATGGAAGTACAAAATCGTTTTTATTAAATTCTCTGAGAAGAAGGTTTTCTACTCGCTGTGCCTCCCCACCGTCTAGGCAATCCTGCAGCAAAAGTCCTGATACTTTACTGAGCTCGAAAAATTTGTCAAGAAATCCCCTTTCCAAGATTAATCTTAATGCCAACTCAGAATCTTTACGGGCATATTCTGCCAACTTGCTTATTTGATTTACGTCGCCGTGCCAATGACCGAAAATTTCGCTATGCGATACATCGATCTTAGTATCATTTAGGAGTTCACGAGACACATCACCGAGACCTAATCGTTTTAGCCTTAAATTGCCTTTTCTTATAGACTCTTTCACCAGTTCGTATGCATCTACGATTATTCGGCCTGTCAACGAGCTTTTGTTGTATGATCCGATCTTTCTTGAAGAGGAGGGTTTCTGATTACATCTTCCAAGCATTAGGGATAGGTTGTTTTCTCGTAATCGCGTGAGAATATAAGGAAAATCGAAATTATTGATATTATAGCCTATGATTGCATCCGGGTCATAACTTTCCAGAATCTTTAGAAACTCTTGCAACATTGCCTTTTCATCGGGGAAGACTTTTACGCTCTTGTTATTTTTTGAGAAAAGTTTGCTCACCAGAACAATCGAGTCTTCAGAATCGAATTTCGGAAAAAATGATATGCTTATCATACCAATGATGTTTTTTTTAGGATCTGGCACTCCTTCTTCCGAGATTGTTTCGATGTCAATCGACATGTACTTAAGGTCGCAATTTTCAAGACTGGCGTTTTCTTTAAGATTTGTCGCCTCCAGAACAATATCTGCTTTAACCGTTCCTGTTCTAACAGACTGCCCCTCAGCTTCAATCCATTTGAAGCCTGAAATTCCCAAGTCTGCCATGACCCGATATTTGAACAAAATGTCTGCTTCATATATTTCATCTGTCAACTTTTCCTTTTGTAAAGTGTCTCTAACTATCGGTACTTGGGACGGATCTGTAAGAATTAACTTCGACAGTTGACTTTTATCTTTCTTGTATCCAATTGGATCATAGCGATAAACAGTTTCTATCCTCTCCACAATATTCTTGAATTTTTCCTTGACGAATTTTTCAACTTTTAATGGAGTTTTTGTGGATATGTAGAAATACGGTTGCTGGCCTTTGAAAAAGACGCAGACAGATTTGCCAGACTTTGTTTTACCGAAGAATCTTACTATCGCCTTGTTGTTAATTGTTGTGTAATCGCAATCAAGGAGTTGAAATTCTACATTCATATTCTAAGTTTATGATAAAACAGTTTTAAATGTTTCTCGTGTTTGTAAATTTATTAGCCAGTATATAGGTTTCTTATCAATACTCTCCATGGTCAGTATAGTAGTGCCCTTATAATTCAAGTCTCTCGTATCTTCTGCGTCGGTTATGATAATTATATCCGGTACCGTTTCTACTAGGAACCTATTATCATATGATTGAGGGGTTATCGTTGGGTGAAAATTTCTTTTTTTCAGCAGATTTATTATTAACGTATCGAAATCGGTCCATATTTTTCTATAGTAATCAAGATCATGGCCATTTAAAAAAAGTAGTTTTACAGTGTCTATCTCTACGCTAACAGGATGATTCTGCAAAGTACTTGTGTATACGTGCGTTGTGTAGGGTGTATTTGATGTGAATTTTTTCAGTTCGCCCTCTGGTATTGTTCCGCCTAAAATAAAAACCGTTGCATTATGTTCAATTTTAATTTTATCGACCAACTTATCGTATGTGTTTTTGTCAAGTGTTCCGGAAATGAATATTGCTTTCCTTGCCAGCTCTCCTTTTGTAAATGACCTGCGTAGTGGTATATCAGGAAAGATGATTTCATTGATATGATTTGTTCCATCTTTACGACTGCATATTAAGCCTACCACTTCATCTTCCACAATATTTTTACTGCTTTCATCATCAGCTTTAAAATTATCTTTTCCGGTTGCGTCTTCAAGTGTTATATTGCCATTTCTGGTGGAAACCAACCCTATAACGGAAAAATCTTTTGTCTTTTCACTTATTTTATTTATAGATATTACATTGCCAGACATTTTATCTAAAAGTAATTTTTTGATAAACATGTACCTATATTTCACTATTTCCGATAATTTTTCCACTGAAATTTTTTCGTGTGCTGGTGATAGGGAACTAAGAAACTCCTTGGTAATAACTGTCGGTAATCCTTTACCTCCAATCTTCAGAACCTCCTCAAATAGTTTTTTATTATCCATTAGTATATCTAATGCGGCACTATCAACCTGCAAACCCTGATTTAGAAACTCCTTAAGGATATCATTCTTTTCCATATAAAGGGTAGAGTATTTCTACTTTTTTAAAGTATACACAACGAGACCGTTTTGGTTTTCTTTCTTTGAATGGGGTAGTTGTGTCGCCTGAATTCTACCGCTTTCTACAAGTTCTTGTGTGTATTTTTGTATAGTGTTCCAACTTACCTTTCTACTGATTGTTGTAGTTATCTCTCTGAGAAGTGTAGAGATGGTAATTGGCGTACCCATACGGTCTAATATGGTAATGATGTTTGTTTGTATTGTTTGTCTTATATTAGGTCTGCCTCTTTTCATATCAGATAATAATGATGTATAGTTTTTATAAACATTCTGTGGAAAACTATGGTCTTTCTATTAGAAGTTGTAATAGGCTGTATTATAAAATTTGATTGTTTTTTTTAGTTTAAGAAAATATATTTATATATATAACATAGTTATTATTAAATTATTAAATTATTAAATTATTTATAATAACTAAGAAGCGAAGTTAGTTTTTCTACGTCTATATGAAACGTGGGAAGAAAACTTAACGTTATTCGTTTGAAACATCATAATATTTAAGAGGAAAGATAATAAAATTGTTTAGGAAACATCATAATTATTTGTAGAAAACATTATAAAAATTTAGTTAACCCATTTATCACAAAGAATTTTGTTATTACAGCACGTATGAAAAGTGATTTATCTACAATAGGCCCGTAATTTGCTGGGTTTGAATGTTTGATTTTCTCCAATAATCCAAGGTCAACCATATTATTCAACCTCTTCCTCAAAGCTTCCATACCAATTTTTATTTTATGGCTAACCTTCATTTCACTGAATAATAATGGAAAACAATATGGCTGGTGGTTAAAGGGGTATTCCTTTCCATTCATATAAAATTTCCTCAGTAATTGTATGTCTAGAAAGTCTAATTTTTCCGCCAAAACAATTGCCTTTTCCAAATCAGAGTTTATATTATCTCTTTGTGTAGATTCGAAAACTGTAGAAATGAGACCGACCATTAAAATTCCTCACATGCGAGGATATAGCATTACCAGCCTGTTTAAAAATCAATTTATATTCTGGATATATCATATTAGACTTGTTACTTTTGTTATTATTTTGGAATCATTAACCTCAACAAGACCCAAATAACCTTCTGGAAATCTACCAGGATTTATTAATTTCGTCTTTTCGAGCACATCAGTACCCCTGCCTTCATGTATATGCGCGCATATCGCAGCATCGGGACTTTTAGATTCTATAAAATTCCTCACAACATCCGACCCAACATGGGCACCGCTAGCTATAACATCAAGTTTTGTTCCGAATGGGGGCGCATGGGTGATTTGTATCTTTACTTTCGCTTTTTTGATTTCATTATACGCCTTTTCAAGGCCCAATTCTATTTCCCCCTCACTTGGTTCGAATGGGGTGTTGAACGGCGTCTTGGCACCCCCGTATCCGTAGAACCCTATATCTTCTATCATCCTCCCTTCCGCGTGAATACTAACATTCTCCTTTTTCAAAAATCCAAGCAACTCACCATCCCAACTCCCTGGGACTGTAAGAATCGGTTTGCCTAGACCCCTGAGCTCTTCCAAAATTATCTTGCCGATGTCGAGTCTGGTAAATCCCTTTTGGGTCGTAAAGTCTGTAAAGTCGCCAGGGCAGACTAAAATATCTATCTTCAGAAGTGCCATCTTATCCAAGAATCTCATGAGGTTTTCTATATCCCCATGTATACACCCTATGACAGCTATGTTAGTCATATCAATTTATCTTAAACACAAATTATTAAATAATGCACACAAAGAGAAAGGGGTATAGAGTAGAGAGAAAAATCAGATTATTGTTTCAAAAGTCTGGGTGGACGGTCATACGTGCGGGGGCGAGCCTGGGTGAAGCTGATCTTATTTGTCTGAAAAAAGGCAGATGCATTTTACTGCAAATCAAATCAACAAACAAAAAAACCCTTTACTACTACGGCTATAATAAACACGAGTTTGAGGGATTTCCGTTCTTCTTGGTTGTCGATTTTGGATATAATAAAATAAGAATTCTGCCACCGAATCAGAAAATAACCGGGGCAGACGGCGAATTGTTGAAATCTTTTCTCAAGGTTTATTAATATCCGACAAATTACAATAGATTATAGGTGTTCAGATGGCGGTTCTTGTTAAGGATGTAATGTCGTCCCCGGTTCTAACAATAGGCATAGGAAAGACTGCTCGTGATGCAGGAAAACTAATGCGCAAGCATAGAAAGGGATTTCTTGTAGTTGTGAAGAATGGGAACCCAGCAGGTGTTATTTCCGAGAGCGATTTAATCACAGAGATAGTATGCAAAAGCATCAAGGCCGATAAAGTGAAGTTGGCCGATTTAATGCACGAACCAATAATAGCTGTAGACAAGGAAGATGACATTCTTTCGGCGACAAGAAAAATGAAACAAAACAACGTTCACCGATTGACTGTCTTATCAGAAGGACGTTTGGCGGGTGTGGTGTCTTTAACGGACATAGCTAAAACTTCGCCAGAAATGCTGGATTTGCTCGAGTATAGACTTAAGATGAAAGAAAAACCTTTTACGCTGAAGGAGCGAATCACGATCGGTTTATGCGATTCATGCGATAACTACTCGGAAGATTTGAGGAACGTTGAAGATCAGTGGATATGTGACGACTGCAGAGAAGAAAAGGAATTATGATAAAATTAGAAGATTTGGGTATAAGCAAAGCGGAAAGCGTTATACATATCGCTAATCTGGCTCCTTCCTACGCATTTGAATTCGAGAGTTTGTCCACTGTCGTGAAAACAATACTTTCCTCCGACCATAGGCGTATACCAGTAGTCTCAAAAAGGCAGGAGATTGTCGGAATCGTGACTTATATGGACATACTTGACGCTTTGCTAAGAGGTTTGTCAAAAAATGTAAAGATATCGGAATTTATGACACGGGAAGTTGTGTTCTGCGAGCCAAGTGAAAGCATCGATTTTGTTTTGAAAAAAATGAAAATCTCAAAAAGAGACGGATTGCCTCTGATAAAGAAAAATAAACTGTTGGGGATGGTTTCAGAGTCAGACTTTGTAAAAATACTTTACGAAAAGTATCTCGGTGTCGCAGTCGGTGATATAATGTCCCATAAGCCCTTTTTTATAACTCAAAATATTTCGATTTTAGAATGCATGAAAACCATGGTGAACACACAATACAGGAGGTTGCCAGTTGTGGAAAAAAATGAGATGATAGGCATAGTCACAGGGAAGGATATCCTAAGATATCTTGACGGATCAAACTATAATCCTACAGTGATGCACAATAAAACCGAATCTATAATGACGCCTCATGTATTTTTTGTACATCCTCATGAGGACGTCTCAAGCGCTGTAAAGATGATGATAGAAAATAAAATAAGCGGACTACCTGTGATAACCGAAAAAAATGTCCTGAAAGGTATAGTCACAGAATGCGATATAACGGAACTGCTTTGATTATATGCTGGAAAACACCATAGAAGAATTCAGCTTCTATTTTAAATAACTTTTGTGCAAGACCGTGTATAACGGTCCATGCTTTTGCAGGGTACTTTGGATTAAGCAGATATCTCCGACAAGCATATTTTTTTCTTCACATTTAATCTCTTTGATTACATCAACAAATTTCTTCTTTTCTGCCACATTGGATACTCTTGCCAATGTTAAATGTGCAGGATGACTCTCACCTCCAACAGTTTTGACAATCTCCTTTCTGAGGGTTTCAAGATAGCCGCTCTTAACAGCCAATGCGATAACCCTTATGAATTGTCCATTCGGTATCAATTCTAACCCACCAAATGCAATCTTAAATTTTTCGTGCAAATTGGCTAACGCGACAAGCTTAGATTTTATACTTTCGATGTGGTTTTCATCAATCTCACCCAGAAACGATAAACTTACATGTAAATTTTCAGATTCTACAAATTTTGTTTTGGCAGGCAACGCTACAAGCCCACTTTGAATACCCATCACATATCTTTTAATATCTGCTGGTACAGTGATTCCGACGAAAACTCTTACCATAAACTTTATTAAATTAACAACCTAATTATATTCAGAGTTTTATGGGTGAGTCAAGAATACGTGCTGGTGATGTCGTCGGCAAGACTATAATCAGCGAGGAAACTGGTCGAAAGTTTGGAGTGGTGACAAACGTCGATTTTGTGACAGAAAGCGGCGAACTGATGAACATAGTCGTGGACCAACCTACGAGGCACCTTACAGAGTTAAATCTAAAGACAGACGATAAGGGAAGGATGCTAGTGCCATTCAGCTCGGTTAAGTCTATTGGCGATTTTGTTATAATCAGCGAGAACGAGCTTATTTAAGCCAGGTTATTTCCACATCTTCTGTGCGCCAATTTTGCTTTACACGACTGTCTTCTACAGAAAGCTTTCCATTCGAATTATAAACCAAAATACCAGCCCAAGCTATATTCGATCCATTATCGCCCGCATATTCTTGCGGGACGACATAAAAGTTCGCACCTCTTTCCTCGCACATTACCTTCATCATTTCCTGTAATCTCTTGTTAGCAGCAACTCCTCCTACAAGCAAAACTTCTTTTTTATTGGTGTGTGCCAAAGCCCTTTCAGTAACCTCGGTTAGCATGGAAAAGCAGACTTCCTGCATAGAATATGCTATATCCTCCTTTCTAACACCTTCCTTGAATTTTTCTATGGCGGCCGTCATTATTCCTGTGAAGGACATGTCCATCCCCTTGACGACATATGGAAGGTCGGTGAAGCCACCGTTTTTAGCTATCTTCTCGATTTCAGGCCCACCTGGCATAGGCAACCCCAGTTCACGTGCAAGGACATCCAGAGCATTTCCTACGGGTATATCCTGGGTCTCTCCAAATACCCTATATCTGCCGCTTACATATGCAAGAATCTGGGAGTTTCCTCCAGACAGATATACAATAACAGGATCACTAGAACCGGTTTTCAACTTGCCTATTTCTATATGGGCAATGCCATGGTTGACACCAATCAATGGTTTACTGTACTTTAGGGAGAGGTATCTTGCTAAGGCGGCGCCCACCTTTAAAGAGTTCGGTATTCCCATCCCCTGTGAAAAAGCGACAACATCTATACTATCCCATGTAATGTTGGCCTCTTTGAGTGATTTATCCAGAATCTCGCCGGATATACCGTAATGGTGCTCTGCGAGCTCGTAGGGCGTGAACCCCTTTCCCAACTCAGGTTTGAACATATCTCTAGAATTAGATAGAATATTCCCTCTTTCATCCACGGTTGCAACGCCAAATGTATGGGCGGTGCTTTCAATGCCTAAAGCTATCATTCCATCACAATGTATAAAACAAAAATATTTTAAATAGACATTCTATTCATGAGGGTAGAAGAGTTATCCGGGTTCGGCATACCGGAAAAGTATGTAGACAAGCTGAAGGAAGAAAAAATTTCAGAGCTGTACCAGCCACAGGAAGACGTGATCAGGAAAGGGTTATTCAAAGAAAGAAATCTAATACTCTCCTTGCCGACAGCCAGTGGAAAGACTTTAATTGCGACCATGGCAATGTTGCACACTCTGCTGCAGATGAAAATGCATAAAATTGTTTATCTAGCCCCTCTTGTAGCATTGGCGAGAGAAAAATACAACTATTTCAAAAATTTCTTTGGGAGAGACTTTAAAGTCGCTATCAGCGTTGGAGATTTGGATTCCTCTGATCCACGGTTGGCCGATTATGATGTCATTTGTTTGACAAATGAAAAATTGGACAGTTTATTGAGACACAATGTAGAATGGGTGAAGAGGATAGGTCTAATAGTTGTTGACGAAATACACATGTTAAATGATTCGTCCCGCGGACCAACTTTAGAAATTCTACTAACAAAGCTCATGAAAATTGTACCAAAGTCGCAGATTCTCGGTTTGTCAGCAACAATCAGTAATGCCGATGAGTTGGCAAGATGGATTAATGCGTCACTAGTTATAAGCGATTTCAGACCCGTCAAATTATACGAAGGGGTTTCTTTCAATTCAAAAATACACTTCGATGAAAAGGACGGTTATGAGCTGAACAATTCCGAAGATGTAGAAAATGCTATAGTTCAGAATACTCTAGAGTTGAACAAGCAAGCTTTGATATTTACGGCTACTAGAAAAAATGCCGAGAGCCTAGCCGAAAGATTGTGCAAAACAGTCAAATTCAAACTGAAAGGCGACGAACAGACGAACCTGGACTCGTTATGCAAAGAAGTGGAGGGTGTGCTTGAATATCCCACACAACAATGTAAGAAATTGGCAGGATGTATAAGGAACGGCGTGGCATTCCATCATGCAGGATTGTTAGGAAAACAAAAATCTCTAATTGAAGAGAGTTTCAGAACAGGCAAGATAAAAGCGATTGTTGCTACACCTACATTGGCAATGGGTGTTAATCTACCGGCATTCAGGGTCTTGATTAGAGACGCCAAACGGTATTATCAAGGGATAGGATCCAGCTACATCCCAGTCCTAGAATATAAGCAATTCGTCGGCAGAGCCGGAAGGCCTCAATATGATGCATATGGCGAATCGATATTACTTGCAAAATCGGAAGATGAAGCCAAAGACCTGATACAGCGTTTTATTTTTGGTCAACCAGAAGATATAACATCCAAGCTTGCATTAGAGCCTGTGTTAAGAATGCATACCTTAGCTTTAATTTCAAGCGAATTTTGCAACTCTGAAGAGTCACTCTTCGAATTTTTTGACAGAACATTCTATGCACTCCATTATGGTGATATAGATGCCATAAGAGAAAAATTATACGAAATTTTACAGCAACTTTTGAAATGGAATCTTATTGTAAGAAGCAAATACGGATTAAATGCCACCAAAATAGGAAAAAGAGTTTCAGAACTTTATATAGATCCTTTGACAGCGCATCAATTTCTGAATTCTTTGGACATGTCCAGAAAAAGAATGGTTACAGAATTCAGTTTTCTGCAGCTAATTTCAAATTCTCTGGAAATGAGACCAATATTATCAGTAAGGGATTCAGAAAAATCTGAAATAGACGATGTAATTCTGCAAAGGTATCAACATATTTTACATCAGATTCCAGAAGAATATGATTTGGAATTTGTGGATTTTCACGCTTCCATAAAAATGGCGCTTATGTTCGAAAGATGGACCGATGAAGCATCAGAAGACCAGATTCTTACCAAATTCAAAATGGCGCCAGGCGAACTTCACAACAAGCTTTTGTTAGTAGATTGGCTGATATATTCTTTACATGAGCTAGCTCTATTAAGCGGATATAAAGAAATTTTAACTGCAATAAGGAAGTTGCGAGTAAGATTGAAGTACGGCATCAAGGAAGAACTAACACCTCTGGTAAGATTGAAAGGTATAGGACGAGTAAGGGCACGCAGACTTTTCAATGCAGGGCTAGATACACTCGATAAGTTGCGGAAAGTATCTATTGAAAAATTGTCATCAGTCATAGGATTAAAAATTGCAAATGAGATTAAGAAACAGTCTGTAGAGAAGGAAAAATCAAATGAAGAAAAACAGAATGTCTTAAAGTTTTACAGCTAATATCGTTTAGTATGTTTGCTTTGTACGGATTACTTGGATTGACTTTAATTATCTTTTCTTACCTTTTCAGTAGATTGACTCCTTCAGCAGCACATTTGAACTTCCTATTCGCACTCGGTTATTGGCTATTTTTTGACGCAATAGATTATTCACTATCAGGTACATCTATTCTCAACAAAATTAAAAATAATAAAATTTTATTATTTTATCTAATAATTAGTGGGGCGCTGTTAGGATTAGTTCTCGACTTTTATGCTATTCTGATTTCAAAAGTCTGGGTATACCCTACTGTTACAAACCTCTGGTCTGTTATAGAGCTCTATATAAATTGGGGTCTGGTTCTTTTGATTGTATACAGCTCATATAGAGTATGGCACTACATAATAAGAAAAATGTTCGGTATGTTCGGTATGGAGCTTGTTGGAAAGTCTAAGGAGCATATTGCGTTTTCTTTGATAGGTTACACAGGAATTTTATTTCTGATTATTCCTTTTTTCTTGTCTTTATTTTATAATGTCACAAGTAGCGTTTTCTCCTTCGGATTCGCGATTTTAGGTCTTTGGTTTATTTCAGAGTTCGTGGAATATACAAGAAAAGAGAGAAGTTTGATTAAAGATGTAATTGAAGGTCACTGGACGCCTATTATCTCAATAATTATCGGAAGCATAGTTACAGGTATTACCTGGGAATTGCTTAATTTACCAGTAAAAGCATGGATCTATACCAATATACCGTTTTCAAATCTAACGTTATTCGGTATACCTATTACAATAATCTTAGGTTGGCCATTTTTGTTTGTTGTTTATTTGTCTTTTTATCGAGCGATATTCAAAGGAAACGATAGAGTTTGGTGAATTTTATAAATATGTTATGTACCAATTTGTTAAACTTTTATTTTCGAAGAGAGTTCTGGGTAGAATAGTTTAATTCTTCACTTGCAGTCTTCGATTATATAAATCTTGACCAGCAGCAGCAGTGCTACCAATCCATACACCACTCATACCCGAAGTGTAAACAGGATGCCGAGTCATTATTTCTTTTACACCATCCGGATCAACAAAAGCATATAGCAATGGTAAGCCTGTTATTGCTACAACAGAAATCTCTTCTAATTTTGGTAACCATCTATCATAAAAATCTGGTACAATTCTATTCATAGTTCTTGATTTTGCAACAGATTGCAGGCCTCTTACAACACTATACATTCCAATAGTACCGAGACCAAAAGCACTAAACATATCTCTGTCTTGCAAATACTGTGGTGCATGGTCCATTACAGTACGATACAACCAATCAACAATAGGAAAAAATGGTTTCGGCATTTGATTCACCTAATCTATTAGATTACCGTAAAATATTTAAACAGATTAAATGGTGGGGTCGCTGGGATTTGAACCCAGGTCTCAAGCATTCTCGACAGATTTCCCGAAGCTCGAAGCCTACCAAGCTAGCCGACGACCCCTTGAATTCGCATCATTTAAGTTCTTTCGCAATTTCTCTAAGCTTTGATACGCGTGCCTCTACTGGAGGATGTGTCGAAAAAAGATTCATTAGAACATCCCCTTTGAACGGGTTTACTATGAACAAATGCGCTGTAGCGTCGTTTCCTGCTATCGGGTGCTGTTTAGAGATTTTAGAGATTTTTTCTAATGCCGATGCAAGTGCCAGCGGTTTCTTAGAAATTATGGCACCCGTTTTATCTGCAGCGAATTCTCTTGTGCGTGTGATGGCCAACTGAATTAACATGGCCGCCATTGGTGCTAAAACAATCAGAGGCAGAAATATCAAACTACCGCCTTGTCGTCTACCACTACCCAGGAAAAGGCTGTACCATGCAATCTGAGCTATATAAGCTATAGCTCCAGCGATTGTTGCAGCAATAGTTGAAATAAGAGTATCCCTGTTTTTGACATGGGAGAGTTCGTGAGATATCACACCTTCTATTTCCTCATCATTCAAATTTTTCAACAATCCTGCCGTAACTGCAATAGCCGCGTTTTTATAATTTCTCCCCGTCGCAAATGCATTTGGAACAGGAAGATTTACAAAGTAGACTTTAGGTTTAGGTATTCCCATTTCTTTCGACAAGGATTCAATGGCCTTGTGTAATTTAGGCTCATCTGATTTTTGAAGTGGTTTGGCTCTATACATAGCCAGGACTATCTTGTCTGAAAACCAATATGCCAAGAAATTTATCGCAAAAGCTATAACTAAGAAAATAGTCATTCCAGTCATTCCTTGCCAGACCCAACCTATAGTTAATAGGATGCCGGTCAATACCCCTAGCAACAATGCTGTTCTTATGTAGGACATGTTTTCTACTTGATTGTACTCATTTTTAAATCTTTTTGCCTAGCAAAAGAAAAGCTATTATCAGAATCGCAGAAATTGTCAAGAGAATATAAAAAACCTGTTTGTTTGTGGCAAAACCACCGATAGGAAACGGTCCTATGAATACGACACCGCCGCCTTCCATTTTCATCCTACCAGATTTCATTTGAGAAAAAATACCCGCCAATAAAATCGCAAACCCAATCAGAATAATCACAACACCCACAGAAATTAATTGCTCAGCCACCTTTAATCACATTTGGAATTTCCTGAATCAAATCAGTTGGGAGCAACCCCTCCCCATATTTCTTTGCTGCTAACTCGCCCGCTTTACCGTTTATATAAGTGGCAACGCATCCGGAAGTGAATGCATCAACTTTCCTCGCAAGCAATGCACCCGCAATGCCGGTTAGAGTATCCCCGCAACCTCCTTTGGTCATAGTAGGGTCTCCAGTGTCGTTCAGCATAATTTCTTTCCCGTTAGATACAACGTCAATATTTCCCTTCAAAGCAATTGTTATTGGTGGATATAGCGGGCATGTATTATCTTTACCGCAGTTTATTTTGTAAGCCTCTTCTCTAACTTTGTTGATCCTATCTTTGATATTTTCCGTAACTTGCACTCCAGTCAGTTCCAGCAGTTCATTGGCGTGCGGCGTTATCAGCACTTTACGATTCTTTAATTTCTCCTTTATTGTACCAACTGCTCTTATCGCGTCCGCATCTATTACCATCGGAACTTCTATTTTTTCTACAAGCATGTTAATGGCCTTTCTCGTTTTGTCCAACCTCCATAAACCAGGACCTATGACAACTGCTGTCGCCCTCGAGTTTTTAACAAAGGATAGGATCTTTTCAACATGCTTACCTTCCAAGTAATCCCCTTCAAGAGGCTTTGTCATCAATGCGGGAGAATAGTTTGCAGCAACATCCATTGCCCTCTTTGGACCAGTCAAATATACCAAATCGCAACCAGATCGGTATGCCGCCATGCCGACAAAAATTGGTGAACCGGTATGAATATTGCTCCCGGATATAACGACCAATTTTCCAAATTGTCCCTTATGGACCCAAGGATTCCTCTTTTTGTAAATGTTCTTTACCATAGCTCTAGAGGCGTACCTCATAATCTAATAAAGGTTACTATCTTAAATTAAGAACTATGGCATCATATCAAGTAAGGACTTTCATCGGAATATTTTTTGTAGACGAAAATAAAAAAATAATCTCATTCAAACCGTTCCCTAAAGATCCTAAAGAAGTCGCACCCCTCCTAAACGAGAAATCAGAAGCTCCCGCTGAGATTGAAAAATTCGTAAAAGAAAATCTGCTGAAATATGCAATAGAATACAAATTTGTTAAAAATCAAATTGAATTCAACCAGTTTCTAACTAAGGTAAACTCTGAGTTAACCAAACAGAAAATAAAGGAATCCGCCAGCCGTGATAATTTAATCATTCACGTTAACAATGCCGTTGAAGAATTGGACAGGTCAATAAATATTTTCGTAGAGAGATTGCGAGAATGGTATTCACTTCATTTCCCTGAGATGGACAGGGTTATTGAAAACCATGAAATGTACGTCGAGTTAATAGGAAAGTTCGGCGATAGGGAAAACTTTAATGACAATAGGCTGAATCAGTTCAAAGAAAAAAGTTCTGGCATGGAGTTCAACAAAGAAGATATCGAAACGGTGAAATTATTTTCATCGGATATATCCAAACTTTATGAATTGCGAAAAGAATTCACAAATTATCTAAGCAAACTATTAAAAGAAATAGCTCCCAATTTTTCTGTCCTTGCAGGAGATGTTATTGCAGCCAAACTTATCGCAAAGGCAGGCGGTTTGGAGAGATTATCTAGGATGCCTTCATCGACGATACAGCTTCTAGGTTCAGAAAAGGCTCTTTTCAGGTTTTTGAAATCCAGAGGCAGAAGCAAGTCCCCAAAGTACGGGTTAATCTACAACCACCCGTTAATCCAGAATTCTCCATCAGACAAACAAGGAAAGATAGCGCGTTTGCTTGCATCTAAACTCTCAATAGCCGCAAGGATTGATTATTATTCCAAGGAATACAGAGGAGACCAGATGAAAAAGGAACTGGAAGCGAAAGTCAAAGGAATACTCTCTTTAAAAAAATGATTCAATGCCAGAAGTGAAAAAGACAAAATTCTACGGTGTATTCAAAATAAAGGGGAAGATATCCACTATCAATCTAGTTCCCAACCAGAAAGTGTACGGCGAGGAACTGATTAAAGAGAAAAGCGTTGAATACAGAGTTTGGGATTTCTGGAGAAGCAAACCCGCCGCAGCCATCAAGAATGGTCTGAAGGGGCTTCCTATTGAAGACGGCATAAAAGTGCTTTATCTTGGAATTGCAAATGGAACTACAGCATCACATTTTTCTGATATTATAGGAAAAAATGGTTTGATTTACGGAGTCGAGATTAGCGACAGGCCTTTCAGAGAGTTAATTCCCACAGCAGAGAAAAGGGGAAACGTAATTCCTATACTGGCCAATGCGAGAAAACCAGAAGATTATGAGAATGTCGTGCTTAGTAAAGTTGATGTAGTATATGAGGATGTTGCCAGCGATGATCAGGTCCAGATAATGATTAGAAACTGCGAAAAGTTTTTGAAACCTGATGGGTTCGCTATCATAGTAATAAAATCTCAGTCTATCGATGTCACAAAACATCCGAGGCAAGTTTACAAAGAATGTTTGCAGGAATTGGAAAAGTATTTTGAAATTATTGATAAGGTCGAACTAGATCCCTACGAAAAGTTTCATTTATTTGTTGTAATGAGATGGAAAGGTTAACTTAGATTCCTCACACACTTTTGACCAATCTGTTCTTCCGTTTCTTGAGTTTTGCATTGACAAGTCTGACCCACGTCCTTTCGTTCATTACTTCACCTCAATAGTCTATAAAGCTTGTAGGCGAGAGCCACTCTACGATTCTTGGTCTTTCTTTTGGATACAGTCTAGCGCCGCATTTGACGCAAAACTGTTGCGTTCCATCGTATGTCAGTCCGCAGACAGGGCACATGTTCATTCCAATCACCTCGTACAGCTAATGCATCCTACATATCCCTTCCTTTCTATCAACTCTGTTAAAGATATTTCATTGTTGCAGGCTGGGCATAGCAAGATCGTCCCTACACCGCCTTTTAGACCTGTTGCCAATGGTCTGTGTAGAAGATTTCTCATTCAACCACTAGTTGAACACCTTTATATGACTAATAAATACTTTTCTAACTATAATTACTACATATGTCAACTAAACAAACAAAAAAGAGAACAAATGAACAGGATGATTTAAAAGGAATAAAAACGCCTCTTGGACGTTCGTCCATCGATGATACTGATAGGAAAATTCTTACACGATTGATCTGGGATGCAAGACTGTCTTATCGGGAGATAGCACGCAATGCCAAGTTATCAACAACAACTGTTATCGAAAGACTAAAGAAAATGAAGGCGGATGGGATTATAAAAGGATATTCTGTAAATTTAGATTCGGAAAAATTAGGTTATGAGTTGACAGCCATAATCGAGCTTGTTGCCCCAAAGCTAATCGTACTTAAAGCCATGGGTGAAATCACAGAGCTAGCAAATGTGTATGCCATTTATCACACGACAGGGGACGTGGATGCTATAATCATTGCGAAATTCAGAGGAATAGACGAATTACAAAGGTTTCTAAGTGAACTGTATAATAAATTTGAAATCCAGCGAAGCGAAACAAGAATAGTATTGGATACTGTGAAAGAAGATTTCAGAGTTACTGTCTAGTATCCCTCTTCATAGTCTCTTGGTGTCGTGTCAGTTTCTTTCTCTGTTTCTAGTTTATTTCCACACTTGGCACAAAATTCTGTCTCGTCTGAATACTCTAATTTACATAACTGGCATATTTTCATGATACCCCTTCAAAACAATGAAAGAAGAAGTGAAGTTGGAGAACTTTTATGATCGGTTTACGGAATCCTCCAAGGGGTTAGTTCTCCAACTTCGGTTGATCGGCCAAAAGGGTCATGTACATTTCACACATTTTATATTTCCTTTCTGCTCAACTATTTCATTCAAGCCAACTTCACTGCTACATGCCGGACATTCGAATGCCACAGACGGTCCTGCCTGCTCCACTTCATAAGATTTTACTGGCGATGTCGGCAATTTTTTGAAGTTCATTTCAATCTGTTTGAAACATTAGAACGCGGGTATATAAGCAACTCTTATAACAAAATTTGTAGAATCTATTCTATCCTCTCGCAAACCATAAAGCATTTATATATCTTTTTATAAGAAAATTCACACTATTATAGAAAAAACCATAACATTTAAGGTTATTCTATAAAGAAATTAGTAAGTGAGATAATGCAAGCAACTTTGATAGAGAATGACGGAAATGGAAGAGTCGCATACGATTCTTTAATTTTAAGTGATCCGAAGGCCTTATCCGCTTTGAGCAGCAAACTCGCTTTGAAAATTGTCAAAACTTTGGCAGAAGCGCCGATTTCAGCAATCGACATTTCCAGAAAGTTAAAAATACACGAGCAAAAGGTTTACTACCATACGAAGAAGTTAGAGAAGGCCGGTATAATTTACACAATTTCAACCGAAAAAAGACATGGAATGACTGCCAAGATTTATAGTGTTGTATCACCTGTCATAGCCGCCAAATTGCACGATAGAGGTATGAAAATTAAAGATGATGATACGTTTCAAATGCCTGTGAACATTTCTGAATTTTTTTCCCCATTCGTTACGGACGGAAAACTAAACGCAAAAATCATTATAGGCGATCCTTCACCACACGGAAAATACAATATAGGGGGAACAGAAGGATCACACACAATAGATTTGATGTTACTAATCGGGAGATTTTTAAAATCTTTGGAAAAAGCAAATTATAAATTAGATACAGAAATAAGAGATCATGAACTTAAAGACAATTTAATTTTAATCGGAAATAATAAAACAAATGCGATTATCGATAAAATAAACTCTCATTTACCGTTATATTTTGACTTGGAAAAGAATTCCATAATGTCGAAATCAACCGGAAAAAGTTACAAAGATGATAGATGCGGGTTAATAGTAAAATATCCAAACCCGTTCAATAAAGATAAAATGATTCTTGTTATAGGCGGTATCAGAACAAGAGGCATTAGGTCAGCAATTATCTCTATTTTCAAGCTTTTAGATAATGGTTTAAACTTTAGTAATAAAGGAAATTTTAACTTCGTGGTACAAGGCTTTGATAAAGATAGTGATATGATAATAGACGATGCTGTAATATTGGAACAATGATGGTAATATGATATGGTATAATTTCATCAAAATCTTGAGAGAAGCAAGTAGCGATATATCTCCGCAGACTAGAAGAAGAGAAGGAAGGGATCTTGAGGAGCTTATGGAAGAGTACCACAATCCCGAAAAACCGGAATACCCAAAATTCGTGGGAGTGAGCCATGGCGGAAGAAAGCAAACATTAATATCTCTTAGATACGCTCCACCTTCCATACACGGCGTTGGAGAAGAGGATTTTGCCAGATATATTGAAGCCCCAGAAGGCAGCCCAGAATTTTTAGATCAAATGCAGAGGTTGATGAGTCATGTTTATGTCGGCACACTGGAAATGAAAAGTAGCGGAGACCCGCATGGTCATAGAAGAGGAAGATTGTCACACAACAATTACTCCTCAAGGTCAGACTTTTCACGACCCACGCCTCTCCTAGTTGTCGGAGAAGACATGTTAAATCCCGGCCCTACCACAGGAATTTCCGCAGTTACAAATGTTTTTACAGGTCAATATCACGACAGGCTTAACGCAGGTCATGTTGCTCTCCAAACGTCAACCGATGGTTCGACTTACGGTCTTGCAAATGTTAGTGGATTGAGATTCTTGCATGATCCAGAAACGTTTGATCTACTTTATCCTACTCCGGACGGTGTGCCATACGGACCAGTAAGATACTTGACAATGCCTGGGTTTGAGTACTTCGTTGAAATCTTGTCTCCTTATGTTAAGCGCATCGCATCTAAAGTAAGCTCAGTTAGGAATGACATACCAGACTTGGCCGCTCGTGCAGGTGTGATTATTCCACAGCCTCAAATAGTCAGTCTGAGATTAGATGTTCTTGGCGGATCTTCAAGACTCGGGAACCATGTTACTATAGGTGATTCTTAATGGCAGAGGAAACACAAAAAGGCACAGACGAAAAAAATCCTAGGCTGTTTATTGGGGTAGGATATTTACGGCCATCAGAAGGATTGACTTTAAGAGATGCGCTGGGCGTATATTCCCAGCCTTTCATAGAGCATCCAGAAAGCTATCCCGATCTCAGACTGCTTGATGCGGCCGATTCTTTTCAAACAGTCACAGGAATTTTTGTAGTAAGAAACGATCCACCAGCCCAGTATCTGAGGGCATTTTATAATGGAAATCCGCCAGCAGAGATAACACGAGTTATATCGTCAAACGGATTTAGAAATGAAAACGGCCAAGTTCTAACTCGAGATGAGCTAAATGCTTATTATCACAGATGGTTTTTCGGCAGACCACTCGACCAAAGGCTTACACCGAGATTTGTGTCTGATTTGAGTGACCTGTTAGAAAATGACGAACACCAGTCCAGAATAGTCAATTATGCTATCCAAGTCGGGCAGGGGATAAGAATAAGAGCCTCCTCAAACGACCGCGATGAATTTAACAAGTTGACTGATAGATTGGTTAGAGCCGGTATATCAGGACAATATGTGGAATATCTGCCCCCTATTCTTTTTAGAGATTTTGATGGTGAATTAAATCCGAAAGAATGATTAAATGAAAGCATACATAGCCGCACCATATACAAGCAAATCATCCACGCAGAGTAGCGCACACCACGGAGAAATAACAGATATTTCTTACATAAATTTTTTAGATTCTATCGAGTCCGTAGCGAGGGAGCAAGGATTTCAAACATTTCTTCCACATAGAGATTTGCATAAATGGGGTACAGCTAACATAGATGAGCATGAAGTAGGTAAAAAATCTATGATTGAACTTCAAAGTTCTGATTTATTAATTGCATATCCAGAGCAAAGTGTTGGCGTCAACATAGAGCTAGGATGGGCATCGGCATTCAAGAAAAAAATTCTGATCCTTATAAACGAAAAAGAAAGAATTAGTGTTATGCATTCTGGATTAAGCGGTGTTGCGAACTCGAAAATAATCAAATTCAAGGACATAATGGATCTTAGAACAAAACTAAGAGAAGAACTTGACGGTATCAAACAATAAGCTTTTAAATATTAGAAGATATCTTTCTAAAACCTGAATGTAGGAATTTTATGTCTACCGAAGTTATTATCAAAAATCCAGAATTAGATGGCAGAAACTCCTCTACGGATTTGTTAAGATTATTTTCTCCACCAATAGCTGAAGGTGAACATAGTAAATTTTTGCTTGGCCATGGTGGTGTTGAACAAATGAAAACACACGCCGGTCTCGCAGCAGATGTGACCATAAATAACTTTAATGAAGATGATGCATGGGGAGAAACTGGCAGGGAAATGGGAGGTCAAATTAATAGACTGATTCAAGAAAGAGGTGAACCCACTTTTGAAACAGGTTGTTCTGCAATAGGTTTCGGTAAAGTTGTGACTGTAGCAGCTGTAAGGAAATCAGAGAGACCAACTATACATCTTTATTTTGATACAGAAGGATTACTTAATAATCGCGACATCGAAATATCTGAAAAAATAAAGAGCGGCATAAGTGATTATTTAACTGAATATGCCTCCAGCAGAGGTGAAGATATACTTCTACTGTCCGCTCCATTCGAACGTTTTCGGACACCAGGCTCTATCCCGTATGGTGACAGTTTAGCAGATCTTCATCATAGAGTCGAGGACGTATTCAAAGCATTGGCAAACGCAGAAAGACAACGGAAAGCGAGACGATCGCAAGGAATAGGCGGAGAACCGTTGGAACCGAGGAGAGCATACTTAATTACTTCACATGGTGAAGCCACACTTGGCTGCATGGTAAATCTCGATGGTAGTGGCGAATCATCAATAGAGTTATCATCACCATTAGACAGACCGTATCTCGCAAGATTCGCAGATCATCAAAGAATGTTAGCCAGACGTAGTAAGTCAGATCTTATTATAGCTGGAGGTAGTATAGGAAGACATCATACTACAGAAGATGAAGGGATACCGCAAGGGAAAGCGCTTTTTCAAGCTGTGTCATCAAATAGGAACAGATTAGTCAGGTTTGGTTATGATTTTTACGTCGATGGTAATAAATTTGTTTTAGCAACAGTGGGTGTTAGCAACAGATATTCTTTTGTTGGAAATTACACACCCCAGTTCATGGGCGAAGATGACATAACTTTACATTATTTGGAACAAATGATGCAAGATTTTAGAGTTGAAACCTACTTACATGTTGGAACTCCGGATTTTGAGCAAATGCAATTCAATGACAAAACTGCTTATGGAATACTTTACGAAGTCTTCAGACCCGATTCGGAATTTCATACACCAGCCAATACAATGAGACCTTACGAAGGACAACATATAGAACATCCAACTTCAGCATTATTTTATGTAATAGGTGGTGCAATCAGAATGGGAACTAGAATAGATCGTTCTCAACCAGAAGGTGCAGCATCAAGCAAAGGAAGTACTTATTGAAGAAAAGAAAGGGGAGAAAAATAAAATCAAGAGCAGCTTCCTTCTTCATAACCACAACTAAAGCATCTAATCAAACAATTCTTGACTTCTATCATTAAATCTCCACATTTCATACACAACTCCATGCCTCTCATTACAGTCACCTATCATATGGCACAATACATCCTATCATATTGTTTTTCCTGATGACATTCAATCGTATTTTTCTCAATCCTCTATCTAAAAGTAACGTCTTCGTTACAGTAGCTATTTCTTCCATTTTAATCCCTCCTTGAAAAGTGCCTAATTATCGCTCTTTTGTTATAGTAAGTGTTAAAGTGAGGCAACCTTGTCTGTTCCTGACTGATGATTGAAGCATCCAGAAAACTTCCTGAACATCCTCTACAGAAAATTCTTCTTGATCCGAACCCGTCTATAAATCTTATCATCCTAAATGAGCCGCATCGGAAGCATTTCATTTTCTATTCACCTAAATAGAATTCGCTAACTGGATATACCTGTCTTTCGGAGGGGGTCATTTCCCACATGTTTCGGAAAGGAGACAATATAGAACTTATCTTAGTCATATTAGTTTTATATAGACTTTTTACACCTGGAAAATCCTCTAATTTCCTCTAAACATCTACTTAGACTTTAAATTTCTCAGAAATCTGTCTAAATAGCGGGCCGGAAACCTCGCACCTGCCGCCTGAATATGCCCACCGCCATTCGAGTCTGGTATATCCTTGACAGAATTTCCAGCCAGCTGGTTCAAATCCACAATACAAACCTTCCCTCTCCTGAAACTGACATCGATGTACTTTCCAGACCTCTGATATATCACAAGAACTTCGTTCGTAAGAATCTTAGACAAATAAGTAGCCAGCGGAGATTTCATATTATACTTCGACTTTACTTCATACATCACAAATCTTTTAATCCGTTTCTTCTTTTTCTCAAAATCTTTCACAAGTCGGTTGAATTCCTTCTCTGAGACAGAATACCATCCCAACAAGTTTTTACTTCCGTACTTTCCTTGTAAGACTTCCTGATAGTTTTCCGATTTAAGCAAGACATTCAACGCCGATACAGAACCATCAATACCCACAACAACTCTACCGCTGTCAAACATCTTCGCCAATTTGCCAAGTAAAGAATTATCAAACAAAATTTCATCTATGTTTTCATTGTTTCCAATCAGTTCTTTGTCGTTTGATTTGATACTTTCAAACAGGTCACTGCAATTTTTCATTCCCATATCAGACAGTGTTCCAATGCCAGATATCCAGAGAATTTTTTCCACATCCAAAAACTTTTCGTAAATTTTGTAGCAAAGATAAGTCGCGGGCAAATAAATTTCCCTGTCAAAAACTCTCGGATTCACGTATATTATCTTAACATAACCTTTTGGTACGTGGTGATCTATAATCATTACTTGTGAAATGTTTCTAAGTTCTGTCAAAATACTTACAGGAACATCGGATATATCCACTATGATTACATAGTCGGGTTTGATTTTTTTGATTTTTTCTATAGCATCTTCCGTGACCGCAGAATTTAATCCAGATACAATCAATCTCGCTTCAGTCTTATGTACAATTTTCAACAATTTGTATATTATAGCCGCAGAACAGATACTGTCATTATCATGACCATGAACTATGGCAACTTTACTTCCCCTCTTCATTATTTTGAAAAATTCTACAGCAGGTTTAATAGTATCTTCAATTATTTCCATCTAATCAACTATAATTTAATTTTATAAATACCAATTCAAACCTATGAAGGTTTATATAACAGCACCGTTAACACATTCACATTATCCTGAAGATAAAGAGGAGCTAATTAAACTGATAAATTATGTCGATTCTATTCTGAAAAAACTGAAATTTTCAACTTATATAACATACAGAGATTTTCTTCAATGGGGTAGAGTCACATACAACCCAAAAACCGTATTCGAAAAATTAACTAACGAACTAAAAACATCCGACTTGTTGCTAGCCATCCACCCCTGCAGAGGAATTGGTACAAACATAGTTTTAGGGATGGCAGCGATATTAAAGAAGCCAATTATTATAGTTCCACATAAGGATTTTGATACAAATTCGTTATCAGGTTTAATGTATCGCGGTTTCAAAGAAACAACAAAATGTGAAATAATATTATATACAGACAATGAAGATCTGAATAAAAAGCTTAGAAAAGCAATTCATGAATTGAAAGACAACTAATCCTTTTCTTCCTTCATTTTCTTGAAAGTCTCCTCATCTAGAACAATGACAGGCGTCTGAGGTTTCTTATGCCTAGCTCCTGTGAAAAACTCCGTCAACGAGGTCAGAGTGTCAACATAATGCAAAATTAATGCCTCCAAACTTTTAGGTGGTGTCCGTTCACCTTGAGTGGCTGCAACCACATGTATTATTTCCTCGGAGAATCCCCTTGCATATAATTCAGCTACACCAAGAAAAACATGATCCATTGTTAGTCCGGTAGGAATAGGGTCACCTTCCTCATCAATTTTCCATTCGTACACCTTCATTATATCATGCAACAATGAACCTGCAATCAAAACATCCCTATTCACTTTCACACCATAATTTTTCTCAAAAGTATCTGCGATCTGCCAGCACAATTCCGTGTTTGTCACAGTATGATTGATAACTTCTCTGACGACAACACCCATATCACCTACAGAGAAAGGCGTTTTGACTTTTTCCAAATCACCTTTCGGATATTTCTGAAAATCGGTATTAGACAGTTTCGGATTTTTAATCAGTTCAATTACTTTTTTTCTAAGTTCTGTATTTTCTATCCCGCCAGCCAGTTCTATCAGTCTTTGCATAGAATTTGTTATCCAGTAAAATTCTTAAATACAACATGTCAGCCAAACAGAGAACTCAATCCCGCGCTTGCTTGCTCAGCGGCTTTCGCTTCCTCTTCTTCTGACTTTTCTTCCTTCTTCTCAGTTGGTGCTGCAGCAGCTGGCGCATTGGTAAAAGAAACAGCTTCCTTCAATGCGTCATCAATATTCACGCCAGACAAGCTCGCAACCAAAGCTTTAATCTTCGCATCATCAACGTTAGATCCGACACTGGACAAAACCTTCTTTACATTATCCTCGTTTACAGCTTGGCCGCTTTCATGCAACATCAATACAGCATAAACTTCTTGCATCTTAACCAATCCTCTTCTCCAACGCCTTTTCTCTCTGATAAGCTTTCATTAACAGATATTTAACGTTTTCTTTTGCAGGATATTCTATAGCGACAGAAAGATTTAAAGCTTGATTGAATGCTTCCTTCAGCCTCTGCGGGTATATCTCAACCAGCTGCAGTGTTTCCTTGTCGTATAACATTCCGTCAAAAATTGCGCTGACATTTAATCTTATCTCAGCAACCTGCATTTTAAGCTTCCTCAATACACTAGCAACGTCTTTTGTGACTTCCTGTCCTTTCCCAAGAATTTTCGACTGCTTTTTTACAGCGATTTTCCCTCCTTCAACGCCCGCAATGATTCCAACTTTCTGCAGTTCGCTTATTGCCGGGCCAGGCAAAAGTTCCGTCGGACCTGGAGACACAATTACATCCTTGTCCACTGCATACCCCTCATTAGCATAAACCTTGAACTTCATGTTGTTTACCTCTTTAAAAAAGACAAACGGATCCATTTCCGTGAAAACTAATGCCGGTTGCTTTGGCAGGTGTTCTATGAGGTCCTTCCCAGTTTCTTTCATAGCCATCTCCACCATGGATTTTTTGTTCATTTTTACAAACGCCCTACCGCCAAGTGATTTTTTAATCATCTGCATTTCTTTGGTCGGCATCTTCACCATATCGACTATGCAAACAACCCTGTATTTTCCAAACAAGTCCTTCAGTTCTTTCAATTCCTTTTCCTTAGTTTCCCTCGACATCATTTCACCTCAATTTTTACAGGTTTGCCCATTGTGAGCTTCAACAAAACCTTTCCTATGTTCTGTCTTCCCCGCGGCAGCTTGGTCTCCAAAAATTTTATAACAGCTTCAACGTTCTCAGCGGTTTTCCCAGTGTCCATGTTCTCCTTGCCGACAAAACATTGTATCACCGGCGAGTTTTTCACACCAATCCTAACACTCCTCTTATAATTTTCAACAAGCTTCGCTGGATCCCCTGTTATAAGCTTCGGCATCTTTCCTCTAGGGGCCAATGTCTGCCCCAATACTTTCCCTATGAGAGGCATCAATGGAGGCTCGGATAAAAAGAAGTCTGTGTTTCCAGCAATGTTTTTTGCTTCCCTTTTGTCGCCTGCAATCCTCTGTATGTCAGCAGACGAAAGGATGTCGCATCCCAAATCCTTTAGGTTGTCCGAAAAAACGACAACAGTCGCATCCTTCTCTCTCCCATGAGGAAGAACCAAATCTTCGGAAAACTTGCTCTCAGGCTTTTTCAAATCAATGCCCTTCAAAGAAACAACCAAGTCGACACTTTGAACAAAGTTTTTTTTATCGCTTTTCTTCAATTCTGTTATAGTTTTCTCGATTTGCTCCAACATATTACCCTCCTGCCTAGGCAGTCCAACGGGACAATCCAACTACGTATTTAATATTTATAAACGTTAATAATTTATAAGGTGAAAAATGGTGTTCTTCGACGTAGCTACTATAAATTTAGCAGTTGCGATCTTTGTAGTAGTCGCCTTGGCAGAATACTCCAAGTACAGACAAAGCAGACCACATGCTTTCAGACTTTTGGCATCGGCGGGTCTTCTGTTTCTAGTCGCGGGCGTATTCACTTTGCCAGATGTGTACGGACTGTCTGTCAATTCGCTAGTCGGCAATGTAGCGCAACTGCTGGGTGAAGTAGTGGCGGTAATTGCACTAGTATACCTAGTGCTGGACTCGCTAAGAGACTGGAAAAAGGATTTGAAGGTGTAGTTCAAAGAAATTTTTGATTTTGTCCAGTCTTTTCTATATTCTTATAAGGCTTAAATTCCTATAGATTAAAATCTCTGTGATAAGATGGGTTCGACGAAAATAAAAGCGAAGGATTCCGCAAAGGAAAAGGGAAAGGAAATTAAGGAAGAGAAGAAAGAAGACAAGAAAAGACCTGAAGCTAGGGATATACCGCAATTTATAATTCGTGTTGCAGGAACAGACCTTGACGGCGGAAAACCGGTCGTGCGAGCTCTTAGAAAAATAAGAGGCATAGGTGTTGCGGCAAGCATGGCAATCTGTCTTGCATCCAAGCTTGCTCCTAACAGGAAACTGGGGGACCTCACCGAGTCCGAGATTGGCACATTGGAAAGCGCGATAAAGAACCCGATAAATTTCGGCATTCCTCCCTTTTTGGTCAACAGAAGAAAGGACCGCGAGACAGGACTGGATATGCATCTAACGAGTTCGGACTTGGATATCGCAAAAAAGTTCGACATCCAGCGTTATATCAACCTGAAGACATACAAAGGTTGGAGGCATATGCTTGGGCAGCCGGTCAGAGGTCAGAGGACAAGAAGCACATTTCGAGTCACCGGCAGAACAGTAGGCGTACTTAAAAAAGTTGCACTGCAGAAGCAAGCTCCGGCAACCGCCACGCCCGCACCACCACCTGCACAAACAAAGAAGTGAATGAATGAAGAGACAAAGGAAAAAATACCAGACGCCAACAAGACCATGGGACAAAGAGAGAATTGAATCGGAAAAAGTCATCATCAAAAACTTCGGGCTCAAATCAAAGAGAGAAATATGGAAGACACAGGCTATGCTGAGGAAGTACAGAAGGTTGGCAAGGGAACTGGCGGCCAGGAAAGATGAAAAAAAGGAAAAAGTTCTTATGGAGAGGTTGATGAAGTTCGGGCTTGTGACAAAAGACTCGGCGCTCGATTCGATACTTGGGTTGACGATAGACGATTTCCTCAATCGAAGATTGCAAACAGTGTTGCATAAGAAAGGGTTTGCAAACACGCCAAAACAGGCAAGACAATTCATAACGCACGGCAATGTCATGATAGAAAACAAAAAAGTCGCCTTTCCCAGTTATATGGTACCGGTAGCTGAGGAAGATGCGATAGTTGTTAAAACTCTCCCCGTTAAAAAAGCAAATACAAGTGGTGTTAATGGTGGAACAGCCGAGTAAACAGGAAAGATGGGGAGTGGCTAATATCTATAGCACAGCCAACAATACAATTATTCACATCACCGACCTGACAGGCAGTGAGACATTCTCCAGATACTCAGGAGGAATGATGACGGACAAAGACAGGGAACAGGGAATGCCGTTTCCAGCAATGTTGGCGGCCAGGAAAGCGGCTGAGATGGCGAAAGAGAAGGGACTGACAGGCATTCACATACGAGTTAGAGCCAGAGGATCCCAGTATAGCAAGTCACCGGGTATGGGTGCCCAGCCAGCTATCAGAAGCCTGGCGCGTGCAGGGCTTAGAATTGGCACCATCGAAGATGTGACGCCTACAACCCACGGCGAGCTTCGAAAGAAAGGTGGACGCTTGGGTAGAAGAGTCTAAGCTGTTACAAGCCGATTTCGTTTAAAATAAAGCTGTTTTTACCTTTTCATATACCTACAAATGGAATTCAGAACAGCAATCTTTATATCCCTTTCTCCCTAATTTTATTTATCGGTAAAGTGATACCATGGGGATATTCAAAGATATCGGCAAGATGGGAATTTTGATTAGCTTTTTCGCTGCGGTAGCCTACGAACTGACAGGCGCCAGCTCGCTAAAAGCAATTTCAATAGTCACAGGAATACTGGCTTTGACGATACTGACATCCTATTTGGCTCAGGCCAGAGGAATAGGCAAAGCAAGGGACATCCTAGTATTTCTAAGACTTTTGAAGTAATCCAGCATAAGCTTTAAATTATTACAAAAACCAATTCTTCTACTGTTAGTTGGTTGGATGAAGGTACAGATAGTTGATCGGTCTGATTCAGAAATAAAGTTTTTCGTAGAAGGCGTACAGCCGCCTTTCGCCAATGAGCTTAGAAGGATAATGATGGGCGAGATTCCTACCATGGCTATCGAATGGGTGGACTTTGTAAAGAATGATTCCGTGCTCAACGACGAGATTGCCGCTAACAGGATCGGACACATCCCACTGAAGTTCGACAAGAAATCCTATAATATGACCAAAGACTGCAAGTGCGAAGGAAAGGGATGCAGTTTGTGCCAGGTGAAGCTCACACTGAAGAAGAAGGGTCCTGGGATGGTTTATGCCGCCGATTTGAAATCCAAAGCAAAGGACATAGTCCCAGTTTTCGACAAGACTCCGATAGTTGAGCTGTTTGAAGGCCAGGAGATTGAATTCGAAGCTATAGCAACGCTAGGATTAGGAAAAGAACATTCCAAATGGCAGGGAGCCGTGGTCGGATATACCAATTTGTTCGAAGCCAAATCAAAGGCAGGCGAAATGAAATTATGCGATAATCATTTATTCCATGTGAAAGACGTGAAAGGAATTAATGTCCAGCCTGTCGAGTGCGCATTATGCAAGTCACTAAATGAAGACGGCGATGCGTTCAAACCGACAGACGACAGTTTTCTTTTTGACGTTGAAACAGCTTCCGGTTCAGACGTTGAGGATATTGTGATGGAATCGGCTGGGATTCTGGAAGAGAAGATAAAGGAATTCGACAAGGCTGTCAAGAAGTTGAAGTGAAAATGGTAGATGGTCTCCATACAGTTAATAGAAATGTCCTGATTAGTCTTATGGAGTATGTAAATCTTCATGGCAGGCCGGGTTTTGGTGGATGGTATATTTCCGCAGATACTCTCAGAAAAGGCAGGTACCCAGTCGAAGATTTATTGGAGCAGGGAATCATTTTCGGGGAAGCATTGGTACGCAGTTCGGATGGCAGTAAAACCATATATCACAATGTAAACTATCCTTTGTTGAGATCGAGAATCTAGAGACTCGAGCGAAAAGGTTAATTAGATAACGGGTTCTATAATTACTTACGCAGGGGTCCCATAGCCTGGTCAATTGGGGCGGGCTTAAGTTATCCACTTAAGATTTGAGCAAAGATGATATGAGAAATCCGCTGGCTTAGTGCCTTCGTGAGTTCAAATCTCACCCCCTGCATTTAGTCCAAATCTACGACCACATTACATTTTTCTTTTAGATTTTTTATTCTGCAATAGTAGAAATATTAAATTACCACCTATAAAATAGAACAACAACCACCAGTTACTCCTATTTTTTCTTCGCAGAATCCAGATGGAAAAATCAATACCAACAATAAGAAGAATCAACGAAAATAAAAGATTGTTAGCGACACCAGTAAGAAATAGAGCTATCCATATCCCCACAATCGATAACAATACCATGCCTATAAAATAGGTCCAATTGAGATGTTTTCCAGACCACTTGTTAAGTGTAGAATTTAATTTCAAAATCTTGTTTAAGACGGCCATAGGTTTAATTAGCTATAACAATATTTAAAATTTCATCAAGCTTTCCACAAGCTTCTGCGTGGCTTCCTGTGTCGTCTCATCGACAGGCTTGATAATATCCTGCACGAGCTTTTCAACAGTCTTCCTCTTCTCCTCTTCACCGACAGAAACAATAGCCTTCCACGGTTCCTGCAGTTTTCCTAATAATTCATTCGTTCTATTCAATTCCTTCTTCAACTCAACCAACGCGGTCCATAATTGTGCAATCTTCACATCATCGGCGGAATTATACGCATATCTATGCTTCTTTGTCGAGTCCAATACCTCGGACAATAGTTGCTTGCTTTCATCATCCAAATTATTTTTCCAGTCTTCCTTCCTCTTGAATAATTTCATAATCAGAGATTGAAATTAAACTTTAAATTCTTGAAACAAAAACAGAATCTTTTTAAATCTTCTCCGCAAATGTGAAAGAATGAAAGAAGGAGATTTTGTCAGCATCGAGTTCACAGGGAGAATCAAGGATACAGACGAGGTTTTCGATACCACAAGCGAGGAGATGGCCAAGCTTGCGGGGATATACAATGAGAAAACAAACTACGGTCCGATCCCAATAATTATCGGTGCGCGCCAACTCATTCCTGGATTGGAGGACGCCGTAAAGGAATTGAACGTAGGCGAAAAGAAAAAAGTAAATCTAGCTTCTGATAAGGCATTCGGTGAAAAAAATCCAGAATTGATCAAGTTGCTGCCGATGTCGGTTTTCAAGGACAACAAGATGGAACCTTCGCCTGGCAGAATGGTAAATTTTAACGGCCTTCAGGGAAAAATCCTTTCAATTGACGGCGGACGGGTGAAGGTCGATTTCAACCATCCTTTAGCGGGCAAAGCAATCGAATATGAAGTTGAAATCAAGGAGGAAATCCTAGAGAGCAACGACAAAATAAAATCAGCCGTCAGATATTTCACCGGGATAAAATACGAGGACGCTAACGTCACTGTAAATGGCAGTGAAGCTACAATCAACGCGCAAAAATTCGACTTCCCGAAGCAAGTTAAACAAGGCATCGCCGACACAATAATGAAATGGGTCGATGGCATAGCCAAAGTCAATTTTGTGGACACGTTCGAAAAGAAAAATTAAGCATATATCTTTGCCGTGTGAATTAATTATAAGATTTCTATGGGAGTAAGGCAATTGTCTGAAAGGCCGTTGAGGACAGAAAGAGTAAGCGAGTATGACGTGGAAATCAAGGCAATGCTGGACGCAAGGCAGACGACCATAAAGGTTGTCGGTTGCGGCGGAGGCGGGGGTAACACTATTACGAGATTGATGCAAGTGGGCATCACAGGCGCAGAAACTATAGCTCTTAATACCGACGCAATGGATCTTCTGAATACAGAGGCCGACAAGAAGCTGGTTATTGGCAGGGATCTCACGCAAGGACTTGGAGCAGGCGCCAATCCGCAAGTAGGGATGGAGGCCGCAAAGGAAAGCAAGGAGGAGATTAAAAAGTTCCTGCAGGGCGCTGATATGGTATTTATCACATGCGGCTTGGGCGGGGGCACGGGAACAGGAAGCGCTCCAGTCGTCGCGGACATAGCCAAGAAAATGGGTGCTTTAACAGTAGCCATAGTCACACTTCCATTTGCCATGGAAGGCAGATCAAGATTGGTAAACGCGCGAGAAGGACTGAAAAATTTGGATGGTGTTGTCGACACATTGATAGTCATTCCCAACGACAAGCTGTTGGAAATCGTTCCGGATGTCAGCATAGTGACGGCATTCAAAGTCGCCGACGAGATACTCGTCAACGCGGTCAAGGGCATTACGGAGCTTGTGACAAAGCCGGGTCTGGTTAATCTGGATTTCGCTGATGTGCGCGCAATAATGAAAGAAGGCGGGCTTGCTATGATAGGCATGGGCGAAAGCAATTCAGAGAACAAGGCGTTCGAATCTGTTGAAAGGGCGCTGAACAATCCACTGTTGGCTGTAGATGTCAACGGCGCAGGCGGCGCACTGATCAATGTTATTGGCGGGCCTGACATAACAATAAGAGAGGCCCAACAAATAGCAGAGACGATTTCCTCAAAACTCTCGCCAGAGGCCAAGATAATATGGGGCGTGCAGGTAGACAAAGCGCTTGGAGACGGTGTGAGGACATTGATTGTTGTCACAGGCGTCAAGTCGCCGCAGATATTCAGTCCTGACAGGCCATGGGAAAAACAAAAGAAAAAAGACATAGAGAAGATACTCGGCGTTGATTTTGTCGACGTACAGTAAATTTAAATACTATAGAAATTCTTGATTGTTTTTATGAACATTAAAGAAACACTGCAAAATTACGTCAGAATACTGTCGATTGCAAAAAAGGCCGACAAGGAAGAGTTCCTCGAAACGGTCAGGATCTGCGGCATTGGAATAGCCATAGTCGGAGCAATAGGATTTATGTTCTATCTTGTATCGGCTTTAATCGGTGGATTGTGATGATATACACAGTCAAGACAGTGGTCGGAAGGGAGAATGTCGTGATTGATGCGCTCGTCTCTAAGGCCAGAACAGAAAGCCTCGGCATCCAGGCTCTTGTTCATCCAGAGGAAATCAAAGGATACGTCTTCATCGAGGGGAACATAGACGATATCGAAAAAGCCGTCAAAGGCCTCCCGCATTCGCGTGGCCTGATAAAGAAGCCTGTGGAGATCTCCCAGATAGAACGATTTTTGCAGCCGAGAAAAGTTGAGGTCGAACTGAATGTAGGCGACATAATCGAAATTATAGGCGGACCGTTCAAAGGGGAGAAAGGTAAAGTGACAAGATACGACAAGGTGAAAAGAGAATTGACGATGGAGCCCACAGAGACGCCAGTGCCTATTCCCATCACGGTATCGGTTGAATTTGTGAAAATCTCGCAGAAGGTGAAATAAGTGGCGAAGAAAGAACCGAGAAGCGAGACAGTCAAATTGATCAAGAAGGAGTTCAAAATAGATACGGCAAAGATTACAGAAGAGGACAAGGCCAAAGGAATAACATATGTCGCCGATGGCAAACTCGAGAAAGTTGTTGAGATAGCGAAGCAAAGAATGGACAAATTATCCGCGAAGGATTTGAAAGGCGCGGTCAAGATTGTTTTGGGGACTCTGAATTCTATGAACGGGGTTTTAGTAAATGGAAAGCGGCCAGCCGAAATCGTTAGAGAAATAGACGAAGGCAAGATAGAAATTCGATAGTGGACTGGGTGGGATTTGAACCCACGACTTCATGCATGCCTTGTGCTGATAAATATGCACGCGGTCTACCGGACTGACCTACCAGCCCAAAACAATAATCATCTTTTCTTAATTTTCTTCTCTCGTTTGACCCACTTTATCTTTTTCTTGTCCCTGCCCATGGAAAAATTATTCTCACATTTTGATTTGTCGAAGTAAAATATCTCCCCAGTATTCTTGACGAACATCTTACCTGTTCCTTTTGCAATGTCCGAACCGCAAAATGAGCACCTCATGTCAATTACCTAGATTCCATTCTTCCGGCAGCTTCCATCTCTGTCTCTCTCAGCATGAGTATATCCTTTGCCTTGATAGGTCCGACGACGTTTCTTGTCAATATTTTTCCTTTGTCAGATCCTTCAAGCACCCTGCATCTTACCTGCATAACCCCCTTGACACCAGTCCTGCCAAGCAGTTGCAATACTTCTGCAGGATAAGCTTCGCCGGCCACAAGATCACTTTACTAGTTTTTCCACTTCATCAACAACGGTTTTCAACAGTTCCTTCCCTTCACCAGGCTCCACTATAGATATTGCCGCAGAAGGAACGTCCAGACCCGCTGCTCTGCCTAAATCCGTCTTGCTAGGCACATAGACATAAGGGATTTTCTTCTCGTCGCACAATGGGGGCAGGTGCATAACAATCTCTTCCGGTTCAACATCTCCGGCAATCGCCAGCAATTTAGCTTCACCTTTCTCCACAGCTTTAGTGCTTTCATTGGTTCCTTTTCTTATTTTCCCGGTATTCCTCGCTGCTTCTATCGCCTGCAGGACTCGGTCACTCAGTTCTTTAGGTACATCGAACTTCATATACGATTTCGGCATTCATTACCACATCCATCTAATTCTATATAGATGAAACGTTTAAATACTTTATTTGTGAGCAAAGTAGAAAGTCATATTCTTATCCAGTTTTGCAAATCCGATTCTCGGAAACTGTACAATACCGCCTTTCTTCAGTTTTTTAATTGCAGGTTCCGCTAACGCATTGAATTCTTTGCCGTCAGGCATGACAATCTTGATTTTTACATTAGGTTCTGACACCCAGTGAATTTTTTGAATCTCGTATTTCACATCTTTTGATGTAATCTCGGAATTTTTCTTTAATCTAATCGAAAAAAGATTCATCAATCCAACTTCATTATCATGGAAATTTTCAAAATCATTTCTTTCAACATAAATTTTGTTGACGTTAACAGGTATTTTTCTATTGCCTCTTTTCGGGAAATCAGGATGCAACAAAGCTTTTGTAGATTTTGTTCCTGTCTTTTTAACAGAAATCATTACAGGATTTAGTACAGCAAAATAACGGTTACTTGCCTCATCAATCAACTTTCTGTTTTCAGCATAAAGAATTTCCACAGGCACATTAACATCGGCCAAACTTAATCCCATACCAACAACAAAATTTCTAAGAGCCTCAGGCTGTACACCTCTTTTTTCAATAGACTGTAAACTCCAGACTCTAGGATCATCCCAACCTTTGTAAATTTTTCTCTCGATTAATTTTCTTGATTCCGTTTTGCTCAACTTTACTCCTTCGAAATTCAGCAACCCATAATGCAGAATTTCCGGTTTATTCCATGCCATAATATCCCAGATAAATTTTTCAACCATATCTTCTATAACCAAATCTTTACCGCGCAAAATATGCGTAACACCAAGCAAATGATCATCGACAGCCCAGCTGAATTCAAGCATCGGCCACACTTTGTATTTTTTACCAACTCTCGGATGCTTCCTATCGGTAACTCGTAACAAAACTCTATCCCTAAATGCAGGATTAGAATGTTGCATATCTGTTTTCAATCTGACAACCGCTTTTCCTTCTTTATATTTCCCTTTCAACATCAGCTTCCATTTTTTTAAATTTATTTTGGTGGATTGCTCCCTATGATTGCATACAATGCCTTTCATCCTGTTATTACGAAGAATTTCAGCACTACATTCGCAAACATATACAGCATCCTTATTTATCAATTGTTCAGCAATTTGATAGAACAATTTCAACCTATCTGATTTGTAAAAAACTTTATGATATTTGACACCAAGCCACTTCAATCCCGCAGGGATCATTTTGTAAGCTTCAGGAATTATAAACTTCTCCTCGCTTCCTATCGTATCATCGAAAACCAAAATTAATTTGCCTTCATATCTTTTCACATATTCGTCATTCAAAACGACCATTCGTGTATTCCCTATATGCAAAGGTCCTGATGGATACGGGGCCAATCGCATAATTACCTTCCCAGAAATAGCATTGTGCAGCTCAGGTAATCCGGCATGGACAATCCTTTTCTCTACAGGCTTTATGCCGAGTTTACCCAAAGTATTTTTTTGTTCCTCCAAAGTTAGGGAATTTATATCAGCAACAACTTTTTTAATTTCAGGAATAATTTCCTTTATCGATTCTTTTAACGAGGGGTCTTCAGCAATAATTTTTCCTAAAACAGATTGTACCTCAGCTTTGCCGTCATGTTCAATTGCATTCAACAATGCATGCTTATAGACGATATCTCTCATAACCATTTAGAGAATTTGTAAACTAATAAAATATTACTGAGGCGTATCCTGTGACCTCGCCTTCAGCCAACTCAGCAGATGTGGCGTATTTCAATACCTTCACGTTTTTCAGTCCCAATTCTTTCGCTGCACAAAGTGTCGTTGCAATTGCACCGTATCCGCACATGTTTGCACCACTCCTTCTTACAGCATCAAAGAAACCTTTGGCATCCAATTTCTCAATCTTCTTCAACAATTTTTTGTCAGTTCCCTCGGTTGTAACGTCGCTCATACTTTTTGACAAGTCTGAACTGCCAACTAGTTTCCAGCCACTTTCCTTTTTCATGAGTTTTGAAATGGCTGTCCCGACTGTTCTACAGGTATCCAGAAATATTCCATCTGGCAGCTGATTTTTAACTAAAATCGGAAGTATTTTGGTATCACCAAACCTGTGAAGAATAAACGGCAACTGAACTTCTATAGAAAACTCGTCCTCGTGTGGTATGGCATCGAATTCTACCATGGGAGCCTCTTTAAGCAGTTTGTTTGCCAAGCTGTCGTCTACCAGCGTTTCACCAATAGGAGTTTTCCATAAACTGTTTTTCATTAATGCAAAATCAGCCCCGTAAGGCGAGTGGTTGCTACCTATTATTATGAAATTTGATTTGTTCATGCTTGCGAAAGAGTGTGCAGCCACTTGGCCGGAGTGTGTATATGGCGAATGCGGAGCCAAGCTCGCTAAAGAATCTCCTTTTCTGGTTTTCGTGACGACATTCCTGAAATAAAAGTCTATCTGTTTTCTGAGTAAACTAGGGTCAATCTCATAAAAGGTTCCAGCTGCCGCCGGCGGTCTTAGAAACACAGCCATAAATTAGATTTTGCCTCTGAAAGATTAATCCTTTGACAACTATTTTGTAAAATATATATTTTAAATGAAATGAATAAGTATAAATATCATATTCTCCGTTTAATTTAATAAGAGCTGAGGCAATTGGCGATAAAACAAAAACTTGGTCCTAAGATGTTTTTCAGGTTGAAGCCTGTCAAGATGCTGATAGCTTTGAAAGCAGGCCCGAAATACGCGACAATAATAGCCAAGGAAACCGATTGCACTTATTCACATACGGTCAAGCTTCTCGATCTGTTCAAAGAGTACGATTTGGTCGGTTTCGAGAAGAAGGGCAGGATAAAAATCGTAAAGCTTACAGAGTTCGGAGACGATGTCGCAAAAGGATTGGACAGCATACTGGCAAAATTGGGAAGGATGAAAGATAAGGTGTAAAATGGCAAAGACGCAAAGTCCAGAACTGGCACGTCTGTTTGGAAAAAGGCTGATGGTTGGAGGTTTTGTTTTATTGTTAACGGGTGTCTTGTGGAAGTATGGCGTAGATTGGCCGACTATATTGATAATAATAGGCGCAATTCTGTTCATGAAAGGTATTTACATAAAAACCAAAGGCAAACTAATTTAAGCTTTACTTTTTATTAGAGATAGTGATTTCATGCCAGGAAACAAAGCGAAATTTATGAAAAATTATGGAAGACTCTTGAAGGAAAAGGACGCGAAAAATTCCGAGTTCGGTGAGGCCGAAAAGCAGTTGAGGGAGGATACCCACGAGAGTGAAGAAGGGTTAGGCATAGATGAAGAAGAGACTGCCGTCGAAGAGACGTATCCCGAAATCGCGGAAGATCTTGTAAACGAGGATAGTCCGGAAAAAGAGGATGAATAATAAACTATCCGAGCAGTTCTACGGTTTTCATCCCTTTAAGGAACCATTCCTTCAACTGGTCTTCGGTATACAATTCATATTCGCGAGAGAGGTATCTTGCATGCCCCGCAAGCCTGTCGACAATTGGACCGGGCACACCAGCTGAAATAAGCTGTGTCTTGAAGAATTTCCTTAATGAATGCGCATGCAACCCGTATCTTTTCCCTTCCTTCTTGCTCACTTTTTTGAATACGTTATTTAAGATAAACTGCAGATTCTGATAACTCATTTGCGAACCATCGTTGGTGGTGAACATGAATGAATCGTCAGTCAACTGATGACCGTTGTTTTTCCTGTGGTCCAAGTATTGCAATAAGGCCTGCTTCGCCTCGTTGGAGAAGAATGTCGTTCTAGATTTTCTTTCTTTTGCAGTCAGACCCTTTATTCTAACCACACCAGGTTCTGAATTAATGTCTATATCCGAAATTTTGAGATTTCTCAATTCACCAACTCTCAGCCCAGAGGACGAGAGCAGTAAAATAATGGTTTTTGTTCGCAGGCTGCAGGAAGATAAAATTTTTTTTAAATCATCCCTTGATGGTAATGTGTCTTCATGAATATTGTAAATTTTTATTTGGGTGGTATTTTTCAATTCTATCCCATTTGCTAGTAGGAATTTTCTGAGAGCTGCAGACCATGCTCCAACAGTTTTTGGTGCAAGATTTTTATTTGCCATGGAGATTACAAAGTCTTTGTGCACTTCACTGGCGTTTAAAGTCTGGCTTTTTATTTTCTCAACGAATTCATCCAGATTATCAATGTTCATAGTTTGGACAAAGGAATTGAGGCCTTTCAAGTAGGTTCTTTCTGTATTTTCGCTTCTCGTCAGAAGTTTCAGTTCCCCAAGCATCTTTTGGGTTGATTTGAATTGAGCTATATCGGCAATTTCCATGTTAATTATATGTTAACTAAAATTTATTTTAATTAATATACCAGAATCCGGCTATTTTTCATTCCTGTCGCACTTCGCCCTATATTCACACATGTTGCACATCCAAAGCGTCTCTTTTGATTGTTTCGCTTCATCTATAGGCAAAACATTATTTTTCAGTAATTCGTGCAGCGCCTTGAATCTTTTAAGTATGTCCAGACTGTGCTTCTCATCATAAGAAATTTCAAATGCCTTTGTTTTCAAGTTTGTCCTGTCAATATAAAGTATTATTCCGTCACGGATTCCGGTCGCATGCATATAGAACTGCAATTGCATTACATGGTTTTTGTTCGGTTTTATCGAAAATCTCACGTCTCTTACAGTTTTAACCTCGACTATAATTTTCTTGTTATCTTCTTTTGCTATAACAATATCGTCTAATCTCCCCGAAATGATGAATTCTTTCTGGTCTAGCTTGAATGGAAGTTCAGATTCCAAAAATTTTATTTTATCGATATTCTTTTCACTTTTAAAGACTTGAATTATGAACTCATGCAGTATGTTTCCAGCTTCAAAAAGTTTCAACCTACCGGGTTCAATCTCCATTGGATATTTGTAAGAATACCATACCTTTCTTATGCAGTTTCCAATCTCGGAAGGATAGTATCTTCCTATTTCTTTTGGTTTTCTCTCACGCTTAATGTGGGTTTCTATTAGCTTGTCGAAATCTATGATAGGATCGCCTACTATATTAGCGGAAATTCAGTTAGATAAAGTTAATTGCACGAAATTTCTTTCATCGAAACCCAGATAAGCTTTTCATAATATATATTTTTCACAATTCCATGGCAAACAAATACCTGTTCACATCAGAATCAGTAACAGAAGGCCACCCGGATAAAACCTATTAACGTTTTGTTAATCGGTGTCCAAAATTTGTGACCAAATATCAGATGCTATTCTAGATGAACTGGTCAAGCAAGATCCTAATTCAAGAGTTGCAGTCGAAACTTTAACAACAACTGGATTGATTCTTGTTGCTGGCGAGGTCACGACAAAGGGATATATTGACGTGCAAGGTGTCGCAAGAAAGGTTCTGAAAGAGATAGGGTATGACAAACCCGAATACGGTTTTAATTATGATGATTGTTCTGTTATAGTGTCTCTCCACGAGCAGAGCCCGGATATAGCCATGGGCGTTAACAAATCGCCAGAAGAGCAGGGTGCCGGCGATCAAGGTCTGATGATGGGGTATGCGACCAACGAGACTTCAGAACTTATGCCGCTTCCTATAATGCTTGCGCATAAGCTTACAAAAAAACTCACAGAAGTAAGGCGTTCCGGCGAGATTACGTGGTTAAGGCCAGACGGAAAATCTCAGGCGACTGTTGAGTATGAAAATGGAAAACCTAAAAGGTTGCATACAGTAATAGTCTCAGCTCACCACGCAGACATACCGATAGAGCAGGTGAGAAGTGAGATAAAAGAAAAGGTTATTTTGCCTGTTTGCAAGGATTGGATTGACGAAAACACAATAATTCACATAAACCCAACAGGAAAATTTGTAAAAGGCGGCCCCCCTGCAGATACAGGATTAACAGGAAGGAAGATCATCGTCGATACTTATGGGGGCGTTGGTTCCCATGGCGGCGGTGCGTTTTCCGGTAAAGATCCGTCTAAAGTCGACAGATCGGGAAGTTATATGGCGCGATATATTGCAAAAAATATAGTTGCCGCGGGTTTGGCGGACAGATGCCAAGTACAGATAGCATACGCAATAGGGATTGCACAACCGGTTTCGATCATGGTCAACACATTTGGAACAGGAAAAATTCCCGATGAACAGTTGGCAGAGATTCTGAAGAAAGTTTTCGACATGCGACCAGGGATGATTATCAAAAATTTGAATTTACTGAGGCCCATATATCGCAAGACTGCATGCTACGGGCATTTCGGCAGAGACGATCCTGACTTCACATGGGAAAGGATTGACAAAGTCGAAGAGCTTAAACAGCACGCTATGGTAATTCTCGATTAACTGTATTCTCTCCATCGCCAGTTGCATGTATCGCATTGATAGAATCTTGTCGGAGGTTCATCACCACCCCTAGTCTGCTGCATTGTCCATTGCGCCTTGCGCATTTCGTTGCATTTAGGGCACATAATTTCAGTCACAGGAAAAGTGTTCTCCTCGCTTTCTGTAATAATGATAACATCCTTCTTTTCTGTCGTGTTTGATACGTCTATTGTTATTTCTTCGCTTAGTTTTGTTTTTGTGTTGCATGATTTGCAATATAGATACTTTCCGTCAGCTTCAGCCTTCACTCGCATCAAGTTGCTGCAGTTCCCACAGAATTTCATAGAAGAATAGTTGGCAATATTCAAATTTAAAGTTTGATTTAATTTAAAAGAAAAGAGTGAAAGTAAGCTAGTTAAGCTAGTTGTCCATTCAGCTTACTTTATTGAGGTGGTTTTTCCTCATCCGGTCCTTTCATTTTTTCTCACCTGTTCACAACATGTGAGTTTACCCCTTTAAAAAGGGCCTATTCACAAACATAATAAAAACGCTAAAAACTTTGAAAAACATTTTAAAAACTTTTAAAAACATTTCAAACCAACTATAACTATGGAAATATTCGGTTTAACAATAGCGACAGAACTATTGGAGCTTGCAATTAAATTGGCTTTCTATATTCTAGCAGTCGTTCTTATTTTAGCTTTTTATCGATCTTTGACAAAAAAGAAAGACTACGGGCAAATGATACACGAAATAAAAGAAGCGCCTTTGGAGATTAGTAATCTATTAAAGGATGTTACCAAAAGACGTATACTTAGAACTTTACACAAAGAAAGAAAATACGTTTCTGCAATTTCAAAAGAGATTGGTGAGAACGCTCCCAGAACAAGATACCATTTAAATCAATTGGAAAAGTCAAGATTGGTTGCGTCATTCAAGCTGGCTAGAGAAGTTTATTATACGTTGACAAAGCGTGGTGAATGGAGTTTAAATGCGATGAATTATTATTATCCTATAACAACTCTTCAATGGATTCTGACTAGATTAAACAAGTCAATGGGAGCTTTTCGTCTTAGAAGATTCAGTGAGAAGAAGAAAGTAGAATCATAAGATAAAAAAATGTCCCCGGCCGAGGGACAAAAAATCTTGGCTTAAAGCCAAGCCGACAATCTAAGAAATCACTTATCGTTTATTTTTCTGTGATTTCTTGACTTTTCTTTTGGCCATTTACTATTCACCCCTTGTATTACCGAACTCGTAGTTCGAAAACTACAAGCCGATATTATAGTCACTATATAGTAGTTAAACTTTAAATAATTATCGGTAATCGCTTAAAAATGTTCCGATATCAGTTAAAGTACCTCCACAATTTTATTCCGGCTTTTAAATCCTCTAATTATACTGACCGAGGATTTAGGGACATGAAAATAGTCAGCTATAACTTGAATCAATTTTATGTTCGCTTTTCCTTCTGTTGCATGCACATCCAATTTTATTTTGTACTCGTTCTCCCCAAATCTCATTATTTCCAGTTTCTTTGAATTTGGAATGACCTTAAGCGAGAAAAGCATAATTTTATTAATCTGTCTGTCAAAATAAAAAGAAGATTCACATGGAAGGATACTGCGTAAAATGCAGAGAAAAAAGAGAAATGAATAATGCCGAAGAG